>CAMTIW010000026.1 GCA_947072665.1 uncultured Fusobacteriaceae bacterium
ATCATATATTTTTTTCCATGAGTATGCTTCTATATTTTACTGTTTTAATACCTGTATTAGGAGAAATAAATGATAGTTTTTTAGCTGCATCTTTAAATGAAATTATAATTAAAATACTTCATATTATAACAATTTTTGTATCTATGATTTTAATTTTATTAATAGTATCACGACAATTTATAATGTTAATTTATAAAAAAAGAAAAATAGAAGGGATAGATATTTTCACAACTTTCTTAACATATATTATTTTAGGAGTATCTTTTGGTTCTTTTTATTATATTGCAAATTTAATGGCTGTTGAAAATTTATTTATTGGTGTAGTAAAACCTTCTTTATTTAATTTTGAAACTTATTTAAATCATGTGTATATAAGTTTAGGAAATTTAACGACTCTTGGAACAGGAACAATTTCTCCAATAAATCCATATATAAGAATAATAAGTGTTTTAGAATCAGTTTTGGGGATTTTTTTAACAAGTTTTTCTCTAGGGTTTATATTCTCTGTTTTAGGTTCTAATCAATCTTTAGAAGTTGAAAAACCAGAAGATGATAAAAGTTTAGAAGTTGAAAAAAAATTATCTTTTATAGGGTATATTAAAAAATCTTTAAATGAATTAATTACAGATTTAAGAGAAATAGAGAAAAAGTAAAAAAATGATAAAAAGAGGTTAGAAACTTATAAGTTTCTAACCTCTTTTTTAAACTAATGATTAAACTAAAGTTAAAGCAACTTCTAATGCTTTATCGTAGTTTGGTTCAGTTGTAATTTCATTAACATACTCTACATATTTAACAATTCCATCTTTTCCAATAACGATAATTCCTCTTGAAGTTAAGGCAAGTTCTTTAATTAAAAAACCATATTTAGTTGAGAATTCTCTTTCTTTATAATCAGAAACAGTAGTGGCATTTTCTACACCTTTTGAAGCACAGAATCTTCCAAGAGCAAAGGGTAAATCCATAGATATTGTAATGATATGTAAATTTGGATATTTTTTAGCTTCTTGATTGAATCTAATTGTTTGAAGTTCACAAATACCAGTATCGATAGAAGGCATTGCTGAAATAATAACTACTTTATCTTTTAAATCTGATAGAGATAATGAAGATAAATCATTTTTTGTAGCTGTAAAATTAGGTGCTACTTGACCAACCTTGATTTCTTCACCAATTAAAGTAAGTGGATTTCCTGTAAAAGTAATGATGTTTGTTCTTTCCATATTAATGTCATCTCCTAAAATTTTATTTTGTGTTTATTATTATATAAATATTTTGTACTACAAATACAGTATACTATATTTGTAGTATAAAAGTAAATAAAATTATAAAGACAATAAAATTATAATCAATCTAAATAATAACCTATATTAAATTGAGTTAAAATTTCATTATTATCATCATTATTGGTAGAAAATGTAATGGACATAGGTCCTACAATTGAATCGTAAGCAAACCCGATTTCTCCACCACTTATATAATTTTTCCAAAGTTCTTTATGAGAACTGAATTTAACAAAATCATTGGAAAGTTCTTTAAATGTTCCTAGATTATATTTTCCTATGAAATAAAAATTTTTAAGAAATTCATAACTAAATCCTATATTAGCAATAAAAGCTTGTTTGACTAATTTACTTTGGAAATGATAACCAGCAAAGGAAAGCTCTGTCCTGTTTAAATTATTTCGAGAACCTCCTATTTTTAAATATTTATCTAAAAAGGTATCATTTCCAGAGACGAATCCACCTGAAAGACCTGAAAAAATAGATAACTTATGGGTTAAAGGGAAATAGTAATCACTGGAATAAATTGGTCCATGAAAATTTATATTTTTAGAGTCATCTAAAAAAGTACCTCCCCAAGTATAAATAATATCAGATTTTAAGCCTGAACTAGGAAAAGTTATACTATCAAGAGTATCATATTTAAGATTAAAAAAAGCATTTCCATATTGTTCAGAATATTCTAAAAGGTGTAATGGACTAGAATCAGAAGTATCCCCTGTATCTAAAATTAATTTAGAGGAGTTAAGACTAAAACCATAACTCATAAGAAGGCTATTTCTAAGTTGACTAGAAATACCTATTTTCATAAAAAGTTCTCTATTAATAAATTTAGCTTTTTTATCATTATTTTTATATAAAATAAAAGGCGATTCATCATATCCTACAGAAGAAAAAATTCCAATTTTATTAGAAAGTCCATAATAACTAAAATTACTTATATTAAAGCCGTTATAATCACCAAATTTCAAATCAGCTTTAGCGATAGAACCACGTTTTCCCAATGTTAAAATATCTGTAGAAAATTTAAAAGTACTACCATAATCTGAACGATAATTAGCACTAATTCCCAGTGTATTATGTGGATTTTCATCTATATCCACAGAAGAAAGTCCAGTTTTTTCATCCAATGTGTAGTAGATTTTATCTATAAAATCATAAGCATGAAGTCTATTAAAAACATTTTCAAATTCATTTTTAGTAATAACTTTATTTTTATAGTTTTTAAAAGAATCATTTATTATTTCTTTTAATCTAGGATTGAGATTTTTTTCTTGATAAGTAATCCCTTTAAAAATAAATTTATTTTCAGAGTCATCAGATGAATTCTCATCGAAAATTTTATGAGAAATAGACTCTTGATTTTTGATTATAGAGGATTTTGGAATAATTTTTAAAATTTCATTCATTTTATCTTTAGCTGCTTCTTCTCCAGCATTTACAATGGGTTCTATTATTGTAAAATCATTGGGAGAAAATTTTTGAACATCAGGAGAAATTACCACTGTAGCTAGTTTTCTTTGATGAGGTGTACTGCTAGCACTTTGGATAGATAAAAGCTGATTGAAAACAGTAATAATATCATATTTTTTATGTGAACTAACTTCAACTCCAACATCACTACCTATTATAATATCTGCTCCCATATCAACTAAATCTTGGACGGGAAAGTTTCTAGCAACCATTCCATCTACATAAAATTTATCCCCTATTCTTATGGGGTCCATAAGGGTAGGTATAGCAATACTTGCAGTTAAAGCTCTAGCGAGGTCACCACTTTTAAAAGCTACTCCTTTACCAGTATTTAAATCTGTAGCTATAATTCTCAAAGGAATAGGAAACTTATCAAAATTGTTTATACCTTCAACTTTCCAGAGTAAAGATTTAAGTTTTAAATAGCTAATATTACTATCATTCAATCCTTTAGGTAAAGAAAAAGATAGATTATTATCATATTTGAGTGATGTAATAGAAGGAGAATCGCTCAGTTTTCTTTCTAAAGGTATATATTTTCTATTAGGTATCCCACTTATAATATCCTCAATATTAAAAGTATATAAAAACTTTTCAATATCATCTGGTGAGTAGCCAATAGAGTAAAGGGTAGCAATTACTGCTCCCATACTAGTTCCTGCAATATAGTCTATTTTTATATTGTTTTTTTCTAATTCTCTAAGTACACCCACATGGGCAAATCCTTTAGCTCCACCACCGCTGAGAACTAAACCAATTTTTTTTCTTTGTTTATTATTGTTTATCTCTGTTTCTTTTTTGAGTTTCAAATTTTTTAATTTATTTTCTAAAAAAATAATTTGTTCCTGTGTTGATAAAATTTCATTATCTATTGATAAAACGCTAGAGTTAGCAATTAGAGTATTAGAAAATAGAATTAAGAAGAAAACAGAAAAAACAGATGAAATTTTTAATTTCATTGATTTCCTCCTCATTAAAAATTTAAAGATATATACTATTAAAAATATCAAAGTAACTAGGGAAAGTTTTTGAAACACAAGCTATATTTTGAATTTCTATATTTGGAATTTTAAGTCCTGCCAAAGCAAAGCTCATAGCCATACGATGGTCATCATAAGTATCTATTTTTGCAGAATTATAATTTTTATTAGGAATGATTTTGAAACCATCTTCATATTCAATAAAAATTCCACCTAGTTTTGTTATTTCTTTATTTAGTGCTGAAATTCGATCTGTTTCTTTTATTCTAAGATTAGCTACATTTCTAACGGTTGTAGGTGTTTTAGCAAAAAGAGCAAGGATTGCTAATGTTTGTGCTAAATCAGGGGAGTCGTTTAAATCTATATCTATACCGTTATATTTTTTACACCCTTCAATTGTAATAGAAGTTTCTGATTGTGAAAGGATCTCACCACCCATTTTTAGGAATATTTCTAAGAATTTTTTATCACCTTGAATACTATCTCTAAAATAATTTTTAATAGTAATTGTGGAATTAGTAATTAATGCCATGGCTAAAAAGTATGATGCTGATGACATATCTCCTTCTATAAGATAAGAATCTATGTTATAAGTTGATTTTTTAACTTCAAATGTATTGCTTTTTTTATTTTCAACCACTTCACCACCGAAGTCTTTTATCATTTTTAAAGTCATGTCTATATAAGGTCTGGAAACTATATCATTTGTAACTTGAATATTCAAATCTTGAGAAAAATATGGTGCTGAAAGAAGTAGCGATGATAAATATTGACTACTTTTATCACAATTTATAGAAATTTCTTTATTTTTTATTCCTTTAGAAAAAATTTGTATAGGTGGATAACCATTTTTTTCTAAATATTTTGTTTTTATCCCTAATTCATCTAAAGAGTCTATTAAATCTTTAATAGGTCTTTCGTTCATTCTTTTATCTCCATTTAAAATAACTTCTCCAGAACCAGTCGCAATATAAGAGGAAATAAATCTCATAACAGTACCAGCATTTCCAGTATATATTTCTCCAGAAAAAATTCTTTCGGGATTTCCTTCTATTGTAAGATCAGGATTTTCTGTAAAAAAAGTTATTTTATTCCCTAATTTTCTAAGAGCAGCAATCATATAACTAGTATCGTCGCTGGAAAGAAAATTTCTTAAAAGAACTTTTTTTCCAGTAAGAGCAGCTAGTAACAGGGCTCTATTACTTATGGACTTAGAACCTGGTAAGGAAAGTTCCAAGATAAAGTTTTCTTTATTTTTTACTAAATAATGTTTAGAATTTGTTTTCAAAAATAACCTCCATTAAAATTTTAAAATATCCAAGAATATTCTTGTATATTATACGATGTTATTGTGGAATAGTCATCAAAAAAATTAATTAGATGGTATTCATAAATTTGTTAATTATTTTTCAAGCTAGAATTCTAAAAATTAAAAATCGGATATAGAGCAGAAAGTTTTGATTTTTTTTGTGAAAAATGGTATAATAATTAAGATATAGAGAATTAGATTTAGCGAAGTAGTAAGAGAAAAGGAAAATATAAGGTATTTTTCTTTTCCCTTATTATTTTCTAAACAGTTCTCTAGACCAAATTATTTAATATAAATAGGAGGTTTACATGTTCAATGAAACAAAATTGTCAATGGAGTTAGGTGGAAGAACACTTACCGTAGCAACTGGAAAGGTGGCTAGACAATCTAATGGGTCGGTTATGGCTCAATATGGAGATACTGTAATTTTAACAACTGTAAATAGAAGTAAAGCACCAAAAGCAGGTTTAGATTTTTTCCCACTTACAGTGGAGTATGTAGAAAAATTTTATGCTGCAGGAAAATTTCCAGGTGGATTCAATAAAAGAGAAAGTAGACCAGGGAATGATGCAATATTAACTTCAAGATTAATAGATAGACCAATAAGACCAATGTTTCCAGCAGGTTTTAACTATGATACACAAATAGTAAATACTGCTATGTCATTTGATGGGAAAAATACTGCTAATCACATAGGGATAACAATGTCTTCATTATCATTAATGATATCTGATTTACCATTTTTAGGCCCAGTTGCTGGTGTAGTAGTGGGATATATAAACGGGGAGTTTATATTAAATCCAACTCCAGAGCAATTAGAAATAAGTGAATTAGATTTAGTTGTAGCTGGAACTGAAGATGCAATAAATATGGTTGAAGCTGGAGCTTCAGAGCTTTCAGAAGATACAATACTTAAAGCAATGATGTTTGCTCATGAAAACATAAAAAAACTTTGTGCTTTTCAAAAAGAGTTTACGGCACTTGTAGGAAAAGAGAAAATGGAATTTATCTCTCCTGAACCATTAGCTTTAGTTAAAGAATTTATTGATGCTGAATGCACTGAAGAATTAAAATTGGCTGTAGTAACAGTTGGAAAACATAGTAGAGATGAGGCTATTAATTTATTAGAAGAAAGAACTTTTGAAACTTTTAAAGAGTTAAATTTTTCTAGTGAAGGTGAGATTAGTGCTGAAATTACTAAAGAATTTAAAAATTATTTTCATGATTTAATGAAAAAAGTTGTAAGAGAAGCTATTCTTTTTCAAAAACATAGAGCAGATGGAAGAAAAACAACTGAAATCAGAGCTTTAAATGCAGAAGTAGGAGTTTTACCTATTCCTCATGGGTCAGCTATGTTTACAAGAGGAGAAACTCAAGCAATAGTAGTTGCCACTTTGGGAACTAAAGCTGATGAACAGTTAGTTGATTCTTTAGAAAAAGATTATTTCAAAAAATTCTACTTACATTATAATTTCCCACCATATTCTGTTGGTGAAACAGGAAGAATGGGAGCACCTGGAAGAAGAGAATTAGGTCATGGAGCACTTGCTGAAAGAGCACTTAGTTATGTACTTCCTACACAAGAAGATTTTCCTTATACAATAAGATTAGTTTCAGAGATAACTGAATCTAATGGTTCTTCATCTCAAGCATCTGTTTGTGGTGGTTCACTTGCTCTTATGAATGCAGGAGTACCTATTAGAGAACATGTAGCAGGAATTGCTATGGGTCTTATAAAAGAAGGAGAAGACTATGTTGTGTTAACTGATATTCAAGGTTTAGAAGATCATTTAGGTGATATGGACTTTAAAGTAGCAGGAACTAAAAAAGGAATAACAGCTCTTCAGATGGATATGAAAATAACAGGAATAAACGAAGCTGTTTTAAAGCAAGCTATGGCTCAAGCTTTAACTGCTAGACTTGAAATTCTAGAAGTTATGAACGCTGCTGTATCTACAAAACAAGAGATGAAACCTACAGTACCTAGAATACATCAAATGATAATACCTAAGGATAAAATAGCTGTATTAATAGGTCCTGGTGGAAAAAATATTAAAGGAATAATAGAAGCAACAGGTGCTACTGTTGATATAGATGATACAGGAAAGGTAGCCATATTCGCTATTGGATTAGATGTTCTTGAAAAAACAATTCAATTAGTTAATGGCTATGTTAAAGATGTTGAAATTGGTGAAATATATAAAGGTAAAGTTGTAAATATTCAAAAATTTGGAGCATTTATGGAAATAATGCCAGGAAAAGAAGGATTACTTCATATATCTGAAATTTCAGCTGAAAGAGTTGCTAATGTTGAGGATGTGCTTAAAGTTGGCGATGTTTTTGATGTTAAAGTTAAAGGTGTAGAAAGTGGAAAAGTAAGTTTAACAAAAAAAGGTCTATAATTATAAAATTATAAAAACATGGATAAAACTTCCTCGAGGTCAATGGTACCTTGAGGAAGTTAATACTATATATTTGAGAAAGATTTATAAGGGGAATAATGAAATTAGCTATTATTAGTTTAGGTTGTAGTAAAAATTTAGTGGATAGTGAAAATCTAATTGGTATTTTAGTAAATAGAAAAGGATTTGAACTTACAAATGATATAAAAGAAGCAGACTTTGCAATTGTAAATACTTGCGGATTTATAGGAGATGCAAAGGAAGAATCTATTCAAAATATTCTTGAAATATCAGAGTATAAAAAAACAGCCAAGCTAAAAAAACTTATAGTTGCAGGTTGTCTAGCTCAAAGATATGCAGAAGAGATTATAGCAGAGATGCCAGAAGTAGATGCAGTTATAGGTACTGGAGAAATAAATAAGATAGAAGAGATTATAGATGAAATAATGCAAGATAGAAAAGTTACAAGAACTGAATCTTTAGACTTTTTAAATAGTTCATCAACAGAAAGAATTTTAACAACTAATCCTCATACGGCATATGTTAAAATAGCCGAAGGGTGCGATAGAAAATGTACATATTGTATAATCCCTACTTTAAGAGGAAAATTAAGAAGTAGAACTATTGAAGATGTTGTAATTGAAGTAGAAAGATTAGCCGCTCAAGGTGTTAAAGAAATAAATTTATTAGCACAAGAAACTACTGAGTATGGACTTGATATATACAAGAAAAAAGCTTTACCTGAACTACTTAAAGCTCTTGTTAAAGTAGAAGGAATTCAATGGATAAGAACTTATTATATGTTCCCAAATTCTTTAACAGAAGAAATGATAGAGGTTATTAAAACTGAAAAAAAAGTATGTAATTATTTCGATGTACCAATTCAACATATTTCAGGTAATATGTTAAGAACTATGGGTAGAGCTAAATCTGGAGAACAAATCAGAGGTATTTTAAACAAAATTAGAGAAAGCATTCCAGAAGCAACAATTAGAACTACTGTTATAGTTGGATTTCCAGGAGAAACTGAAGAAGATTTCATAGAACTTAAAGAATTTATAAAAGAATTTAAGTTTGATTATGTAGGAGTATTTAAGTATTCTAGAGAAGAAGGAACTGTAGCACACGACTTAGAAAATCAAGTGGATGAGAAAATAAAAGAAAAAAGATGGGCAGAGCTTGTAAATCTCCAGACTACTATAGCGGAAGAAAAAAATAGAGCTATGTTAGGAAAAACAGTTGAAGTTATGATTGATGCTATTTCCAGTGAAAGTGAATTTATGTTAGAAGGAAGAACTCAAGGACAAGCTTTAGAAATAGATGGTAAAGTACTTATGAGTGATGGAACAGGACAAGCTGGAGATATAGTAAAAGTTCTTATTGAACAAAATTATGATTACGATTATGTTGGACCAATTATAGACTAGTATAAATTAAAGAAACATTGTTTTATTTTCAAGGAGGTAAAATTAAGTGAATTTACCAAATAAATTAACCACAGCAAGAATGCTATTGGCTATTCCTTTTATATATTTTTTAGAAGGAGCAGAAACAAATGGCACGATTTTTAGATATATTGCTTTTTTATTATTTGTGGTAGCTTCTTTAACAGATTGGTTAGATGGATATTTAGCTAGAAAGCATAATCTTGTAACTGATTTTGGGAAACTTATGGACCCTTTAGCTGATAAAATACTTGTTATATCTGCAATGGTAATTTTTGTTTCTCTTGGATGGTTACCCTCTTGGATGTCAATTGTTGTTATTGCAAGAGAGTTTTTAATCAGTGGAATAAGAACACTAGCGGCAACACAAGGTGAAGTTATTCCAGCAGGAAATTTAGGGAAATATAAGACAACGACACAAATGATAGTGATAATAATAATGTTATTTTTTGGTGATAAGTATTGGAGTATAAAATACTATGAGTATATGATGTTAATTCCAGTTATTTTAACTATATGGTCTGGTTGGGAATACACGGTAAAGGCTAAACATTATTTTTTAAATCAAAGTTAATAAGGTAGGGTGGATTATGTTTTTAATGATATTTAATAAACTAGTGGATGCATTTATAATTATATTATTTATAAGAGTAGTTCTTTCTTGGATTGCACCAAATTCGAGAAATGATTTTACTGAAATAATAAAATCGATAATAGACCCTATTTTGGAAAAATGTAGAGTTGTATTTCCAATAGGAAGAGCAGGATATATGAATCTAGCACCTATTATTGTATATTTTGGAATTAAAGTAATCCGTAGTTTGGTTAATTATTTAGTTTATAGAATGTTTTAAAAAGTTTTAAAACTAAAATAGAGAAGCCAACTAGCTTCTCTATTTTAGCTTATGATATTTTGAAAATGGAGGAAAAATGCAAGATAATATAGAAAGTAAAGAGGAAATAAATTTAGAAAAAAATGAAAATAATTTTCAAGATTATCATATTCCAGTTCTTTATAATGAAACATTGGATAACTTAGTAATAAATCCAGATGGTGTTTATGTAGATTGTACATTAGGTGGTGGTGGTCACTCTGAGGGAATATTAAAAAGATTATCATCTAAAGGGGTTTTAATATCTATAGACCAAGATGATAAAGCAATAGAGTATGCAAAAAAAAGATTAGGTGGATATAAGAATTGGAAAGTTTTCAAAAATAATTTTGAAAACATAGATACAGTTATTTATATGGCTGGTTATGATAAAGTAGATGGTATATTAATGGATATAGGTGTTTCTTCCACACAATTAGATGATCCAGAAAGAGGTTTTTCTTATAGGTATGATACAAGATTAGATATGAGAATGAATAACTCAGCTGAAATTTCAGCTTATGAAGTAGTTAACAATTATGAAGAAGGAGATTTATCTAAAATATTTTTTGAATATGGAGAAGAAAGACATGCTAGAAGAATAGCTAGACTTATATGTGAATCAAGAAAGGAGAAGCCTATTGAAAATACAGGAGATTTAGTAACTTTAATAAAAAGAGCATATCCAGAAAGAGCTATGAAGCATCCAGCAAAAAAAACCTTCCAAGCAATTAGAATAGAAGTTAATAAAGAACTTGAAGTATTAGAAACTGCTATTAATAAATCTATAGCTTGTTTAAATAAAAAAGGTAGAATGGGAATAATAACCTTTCATTCTTTAGAGGATAGAATTGTAAAAACTATGTTCAAAGAGTTTGCTACAGGTTGTATTTGTCCACCAAGACTACCAATGTGTATGTGTAAACATGAGGCAACTATAAAACTTGTAACAAAAAAACCTATAATACCAGGAAATGAAGAGGTTGGAAATAATAAGAGAGCAAGGTCTTCTAAATTGAGAGTAATAGAAAGGATATAATATTATGAAATATAAACTAATAATAGTGACTATAGTAGTAGGAATACTATGGGGATTGAATAATAAATATTTGAATAAAGTTGCAGAAAAAGGAAAAATATTAAAAGAAAAAGAAAAAAAATATGAAGAATTATCAAGAAAATATGATGCTAAAATAATGGAGTACGATTCTATTATGGATTTTGAAAAAATTAAATTAGAACTTGAAAAAAAAGGTTTGAAATCAACTAGAAAGATAGAATATTTTGAAGTGGATTAGATAAGTAAATATTTAGGAGGAAATTTTGGAGTTAAAAAAGGGAGACCTGATTGAAGTAATAGTAGAAAAAATAGTTTATGGTGGAGAAGGATTAGGATATCATAATGGATTTGCAATATTTGTACCAATGTCTGTACCAGGAGATAAAATTCAATGTGAAATAATATCACTAAAAAAATCTTATGGAAGAGCAATGATAAAAAAAGTAATAATTCCTGGAGAAGAAAGAGTTCAAGGGGGAAAAATAACCTTTGAAGAATTTCATGGTTGTGATTTTGGAATGCTAACTTATGAAGCACAATTGAAGTACAAAAAAGAAATGGTTTTAGATGTTATGAAAAAAATTGGAAAAATAGAAAATTTAAAAGTAATGGATATTTTAGGCGCTGAGGAACCTAAACATTATAGAAATAAAGTCATTGAACCTTTTGCTTTTTATAACAATGAGATAATAACAGGATTATTCAAAAAAAAATCCCATGATGTTTTTGAAGTAGAGGAAAATTTCTTGAACTCAGTTTTAGGGAACCAAATAATAAAAGAATTGAAAATATTATTGAATAATTTACCTAAAAAACTATCTGTCTATGATGAAAAATTGCATAAAGGTGTTCTTAGACATGTTATGATTAGAACTAATAGTAAAAATGAAGCTATGGTAGTTTTAATTGTAAATGCTAAAGAAGATAATCCTATTATATTAGAAGTATTAAAAAAATTGAAAAATATTATAACTAATATAAAATCTGTATATATCTCTATAAATAAAGAAAAAACTAATTTTGCTTTGGGGAGAGAAAATCATCATATTTTAGGAGATAAAACTATAAAAGAAAATCTTTTTGATATTGAATTTAATATTTCACCAACTTCATTTTTTCAAATAAATATAGAACAAACAAAGAAACTCTATGGAACAGTTTTAAATTTTGCAGAAAATATTAATAATAAAACAGTTGTAGATGCATATTCAGGAACAGGGACAATTGGAATGATTATAGCTAAAGAAGCAAAAAAAGTATATTCTATTGAAATAGTAAAGTCTGCTGTGGAAGATGGGATTAAAACAGCAAAAGAAAATAATATAAAAAATATAGAATTTATTAATGGTGCTTTAGAGAAAAAAATAGCAGAACTTTTAAAGAATAAAGAGAAAATTGATACAATAATTTTAGATCCACCTAGAAAAGGGGTAGAAGAGGAATCTCTTATGAAAATAGCAGAGACTAAAATAGCAGAGATAATTTATATTTCATGTAACCCTTCAACTTTAGCAAGAGATGCAGAAATATTATGTAGAGCAGGATATGAAATAATGAAGATACAACCTGTAGATATGTTTCCAGCAACTTCGCATATAGAATGTGTAGCTAGATTTGAAAAAAATAATTAGGGAGAAGTAAAATGAATTATTTTGAATATGGACAAAAAGAAATAGAATATCTAAAAGAAAAAGATGAAAAACTTGCTAAAATTATAGATAAATATGGATTAATAAAAAGAGTTATAACAAAAGATGTTTTTCAAGCATTGGTAGAAAGTGTAATAAGTCAGCAAATCTCAACAAAAGTTGCAAAAAAAATAATAGAGAAACTGAGTATTCTTTTGGATCATAAAATAACATATAAAAAAATAACAGAAGTTGATATAAATAAGTTAAAAGAATGTGGCATGAGTGAACGGAAAGTTGGGTATATTCTTGGAATAGCGAGAGCTGCTAAAGAGGGAGTAATAGATTTTGAAACACTTCATCTTTTAAGCAATGACGAAATAATTTTAAAATTGACTAATTTGAACGGTGTGGGGGTTTGGACTGTTGAAATGTTACTTATTTTTTCTTTAAATAGAATGGATGTTTTAAGTTTTGGAGATCTAGGTATTAGACGTGGAATTTTAAAAACTTATAAAATTGATTCAGTTTCAAAGAAAGAATTAAGAGAGTATAAAGATAACTATTCTCCTTATGGAAGTGTTGCTTCTTTATATTTATGGGAGGAGTCTAAATCTTAATTTAAATAAATATTTAAAATTAAAAGTTTAAGATAGTTCTTTATTTTTATGAGTAAAATTGATATAATAAAAAAAAAGGATGGTGAGTTATGATATATTTTTTTATTTCTGCAACCATAACATATATATTTGGATCACTTCCAAGTGGTGTTTGGATAGGAAAAGCTTTAAGAAATGTTGACATAAGAGACTATGGAAGTAAAAATTCTGGAGCAACAAATGCATATCGAGTTTTAGGAATGAAATATGGATTATTAGTTTTGCTGGCTGATATCCTTAAAGGATATTTACCTTTAATATTAGCAGAAAAAATATTTAATATACAAGGAAATTATTTAATAATATTAGGATTAATTGCGATTATAGGTCATACATTATCAATTTTTTTAAAGTTTAAGGGTGGAAAAGGTGTTGCAACTAGTTTGGGAGTTTTTTTATTTTTATTTCCCAATGGAATTTTAATAGCTCTAAGCATATTTATTCTAATTCTTTATTTTACACGTTATGTTTCATTGTCTTCAATAATTGCTGCAGGATGTTTACCATTTTTATCTCTATTATTACCAATGAAGTTAGGAATGAACAGACCTTTTATTTTTATATTAACAACAGCTGTTGCAATATTTGTTATATATAAACATAAAGGAAATATAGATAGACTTTTAAAGGGAACAGAAAATAAATTTAAAGTAAAAAATTAGGAGATGAAAAATGGAGAAAATTGTAGTTATAGGGTCTGGTAGTTGGGGAACAGCTCTGGGATTAGTTTTAGCCAATAATGGTTATAGTGTAACTCTTTGGGAATATAATATGGAACAAGCGACAGAGTTAATAAAAGATAAAGAAAATAAAAAATATTTAAAAGGACATAAATTCCCTGAAAATATAAGAATTGAAAATGAAGTAAAAAATTTATTAAAAGATGCTATAACAGTTGTATTCGCAATTCCTTCACAGTCATTAAGAGCGGTAGTTGCTAAGTTTTCAAATCAAATAACTGAAAAAATGTTGATAGTTAATACAGGAAAAGGAATTGAAATTAATACTGGAAATAGACTTTCAGAAGTTATAAAAGAAGAAATATTAGGAAAATTTCATAAGAATATAGTTGTTTTATCTGGACCAACTCACGCTGAAGAAGTAGCTTTAGGAGTCCCTACAGTAATTGTTGCTTCTGGACAAATAGAGGCTGCTAAAATAATTCAAGAGCAATTTACTAATAAGAATTTTAGAGTATATGTAGGACAAGATACTATTGGTGCTGAAATTGGTGCAGCAGTAAAAAATTGTTTAGCCATAGGAGCAGGAATTGCTGATGGAATAGGATTTGGCGATAATACAAAAGCCGCTTTGATAACTAGAGGTCTAGCTGAAATGACTAAATATGGTGTTGCAATGGGAGCAGAAGAGAAAACTTTTTCTGGTTTAACAGGAATAGGAGACTTGATAGTTACTTGTGCTAGTAAACATAGTAGAAATAGACATGTGGGGGAAAGATTAGGAAAGGGTGAAACTATGGAAAAAATTCTTTCTGATATGATAATGGTTGCAGAAGGTGTACCAACTGTAAAAGCTATCTATAATAGTGCTACTAAATTAAAAATTGAAATGCCTATTGTAGAAGGAATATATAAAATTATTTATGAAGGGATAAATGCTAAAGATATGGTTTCTGAACTTATGACAAGAGATTTGAAAGAGGAGTTTTAAAAATTTATAGTTGAAAAAAATTATATTTTGTGAAGAGAGGTTTGATAAAATTATGGTAGAAAGAGATTTAATTTCACTATATTTATCCGATATTAGAAAGTATAATATATTAACGAAAGATGAAGAACAAGAGCTTTTAAAAAAAGTAAAAAAAGGTGATAAGGATGCCAAGAACAAATTGATTCTTTCAAATTTAAGACTTGTTGTAAATATAGCTAAGAGTTACAATAAAAAAGGTATGAGTTTAATCGATATGATTAGTGAAGGTAATTTTGGTTTGATTTATGCAATAGATAAATTTGATGAAAATAGGGGGAATAGATTTTCAACATATGCAGTATGGTGGATTAAACAGTCAATTAGTAAAGCTTTAATTACAAAGGGAAGAGAAATAAGAATTCCTTCCTATAAATATGATATTTTGAATAAAATAAATAGAGTCATCATGGAAAAAATGATGAGAAATGGGTTATATCCAAAAATAGAAGAGATAGCTCAAGAATTAGATATGTCAATTGAAAAAATAGAAGAAATAATGGTTGAGTTTCAAGATATTCTCTCGATGAATGCTACAATAGGTGAAAATTTATATCTAGAAGATACAATATCACTGGACGAAGATTATACTTTAGAGGATAAAGTTTTAGATGAAATTACAAGAAAAAAATTATTAGAAGTAATTAATTCTTTAGGGATGAGGGAAAGTGATATTCTTAAACGAAGGTATGGATTAGAAGGATACGAAACTCAAACACTTGAAGAAATTGGAAAAAATTTTAAAATTACTAGAGAAAGAGTGAGACAAATAGAGCAAAAAACACTTGAAAAATTAAAAAATAAGTATGGTGTTGGAGGAAAGAAGAATTATTAAGTAAAGAGTTCGGAGGAAAAATTTGGAAGCAAGAGTAAATAGAATAGAATTTTTAAAAAAATTGAGAATAGTAGAAAAGGCAATTTCTGATAATAAGATAAAGCCAATAATTTCTTGTGTATATATAGAAACAGAAAAAGAAGGGTTAAAATTTTATGGGACAAATTTAGAAATAACAATTATAACAACAATGGAATCGGAGATAAAAGAAACTGGTAAAATGGTTTTTCAATACCAAATAGTTGAAGAATATCTAAAAGAATTAAAAGATGAATTTGTTGTACTTAAAGTTACCGATACTACTTTGACAATTGAGACAGAAGATTCATCAACAGAATTTTCATTAATGGAAGCAGAAGAATTCCCAAAAAGTTATTTAAGTACTGAAATTAAAGATGGAAATATTATTTTTCAAATGAAAAGTTCTGATTTAGTTGAAGCTTATGAAAAAACAAAATTTTCAGCATCTCAAAGTACTGATGATATGAGAATTAATTGTATAAGAATGGAAGCACAAAATAAAATTATTAAATTTGTAGGAACAGATACATATAGATTAGTATATTTGGAAAAAGAAATAGAAACAGAAGAAATTTTTTCCATAAGTTTACCTTTAAATAGTGTTGATGCAATTACTAAACTTTTGAAAAGTTTAGATAATTCAGAAGTAGTTGTATCTATTGGAAATAAAAATATAAAATTTGAAATAGATGGTACTTTGGTTGTAAGTAGAATAATTGACATGCCATATCCTGATTATGAAGCTATTTTAAAAAATTTAAATTATAATAAGAAATTAAAAATTACGGGTCAAGAATTTATGAATATGTTGAAAAGAGTTATTATTTTTGTAAGAAATAATAACGATTCAAAATTTGGTGCTATTTTTGAAGTCAAAGATGATAAAATGACAATTAGTGGTTCTAATGAAATAGCTAAAATAAATGAAGGAGCTATTGTTAACTATGATGGTGGGACTCTTAAAATAGCTCTTAATACAAAATTTTTAATTGAATTTTTACAAAATTTAAATATGTCAGAAACTATTAATATTGAGTTTGTAGATTCCAATGGTTCTGTAAAAGTGACTCAAGAAAATAAAATGGATTATCTTTATATTGTTATGCCATTAGCACTGAGAGAAGTTCAATAAAGAAATAAAAATAAAATCAGAATATTTAGAGTAAATCTAATTTTCTGATTTTATTTTATTATAAAAAAATTATAAATAGTATTTAAAAATAAAAAATCATGGTATAATATGAGCAATAAAAGAGCACGAGAGGTAAAACAATGTTCAAAGAAAAAATAGTTAAAATAATCTATACTTTAAATTATTTGTTTTATATTATATCTAATCATTATTTTTTTAATAATTCTAATATTGTCTTTAATATCTTAAATAGAAATAACAGGAGAGTAAAAAAATATATATTAGAAAATGAAATAAAAAAAGTATTTCTTTTATTACCTCATTGTATCCAGAATTCCGATTGTAAAATAAGAGTCACATCAGAAATTGAGAATTGTGTAGAATGTGGAAAATGTAAGATAGGAGCTCTTAAAAAAATTAAAAAAAATTATAAGGAATTAGATATAAGAATTGCTACAGGTGGCACATTAGCTAGAACTTATATAAAAGAAATAAAACCACAACTAATAATAGCAATAGCTTGTAAAAGAGATTTGATGTCTGGAATATATGATTCTTTTCCATTTTATGTATATGGAATCTTGAATAAAATTTTAGATAAAGAATGTATAGGAACAGATTTTTCATTGAAAGAGATAGAGAATATTATTGATTTTATTAAAAATAAAAAAAATTGATGAAGAAAAAGATACAGGAGGAAAAATGAGAAAAAAAACCTTAATTTTAGGTTGTTATTTTGCTATATCTCTATGCATAATAGCAGGGGAAAAAGATGACGTAGATTTTCTAAATCAAGTTTATAGTCAAAAGAATTACGATATGGCAATATCAGAATCAAAAAGATTTTTAATGAAGTATCCTTCTTCTAAAAACTTAAATAGAGTTGAAGAAAGAATGGCAAAAACATATTATATAAAAAAAAATTATGAGAATTCTATAAAAAGTTTTGAAAACATTTTACAAAAATATTCTTTAGAATCAGAAAAAAGAAATGAGATGAATTATTATATTGCTAAAAATTATTTATTATTGGAAGAAAACGAAGGTTTTTCTAAATATGCCAATAAAATAGATAGGACTAGTCAATATTACGAAAGAGCTTTTTATGATAAAGGAGTTATACAATTAGATAGAGGCGAATATGAAGAAGCTTTTAAGACGTTCCAAAAAATTGCAACAAATGGAAGAGATTTTAAAAATGCAGCAACTTTTAATATGGCATTAGTTGCATATAATGATGAACTTTATCCCATGGTAATAGATGTTTTAAATAATTATAAAAAAATAGAAGATAAAAATAAAGATGAAAGTGCTATAGCTTATTTATATGGAAGCTCGTTTTATAAATTAAATAATATTCCCAATGCAGTTTTTTATTTTGAACAACTTTCTAATAAATATCCCGAAACTGCTTATGGTAAAAAAGCAAGAATAACATTGATAGAAATATATGCAAATCTTAATAATTTACAAATGGTAAATAAATATTCTGAATTAGTGAAAGGAACCCCAGAAGAAGTTGAAGCCTTAGTAACTCTTGGAGATTTTTATGTTTCTAGAAATAATTTTAAAAAAGCTATTGAATATTATCAAAAAGTTGGAATAGGAACAAATCATAGGGCCCTTTACGGTTATGCTTATTCTTTATATAGAATGGGGAAAATAAATGAAGGATTACCCTATTTCAAAAAATTAGAAAAAACAAGTTATTACAATCAAGCAATTTATTATAAATTTGCTTCTCTTTATCGTTTAAAAGCTTATAATAAAATTATTAATGAAAGGGATGAAGCCAAAAAAATTGTGGTAACTCAACAAGATAATGATAATATAAATATTATTATTGCTAATTCAGCTTATGAATTAAAAGATTATAATCTAGCTAAAGATTATTATTCTAGATTAAATTTACATACACCTAGTAAAGATAATCTTTTTAGAGTGATAACCATGAGTGGGGTTTTAAATCAAGCACAGGATGTAGAACAACGGATAGCTGATTATAAACGATTATATCCCAATGATAAAGAATATAAAAAAAGAATATATATTGCAGCAGGAGAATCACTTTATAACAATGGGAAAGGTGAGGTTGCTGAAAGACTTTATAAAGAATATTTAAAAGATGATAAAGACAAAGATATAATAAATAGTTTGAATTCTTTATTAGTAAACGAAAAAAAATATTCGGAACTTAACAATTATTTATCAAATCAAGCAGAAACAGTAGATGTTTTATACTTAAAAGCAGTATCTTCTACAGGAATAGGAGATTATACAGTGGGAGAGGAGTTTTATAATAAAGTTTTATCTCTTATAAAATATGATCAAAGTAATGAATGGTATAATAAAACAAAATTAAATCAAGTTAAAAATTATTTCTTAGCTGGGAAATATGACTATACTATAAAAGAGGGAGAAGTTTATCTGGCATTGAAAAATGCCCCAGAAAAAGATGATATTATTGAAAAAATAGCTCTTTCGTATTTTAGAACTAAAAATTTTGAAAAAAGTAGAGAATATTTTTCTAGGCTACAAACAAATCCAGAAAAAGCGGATGAAGTTAAATTTCAAATTGCAGATTCTTATTATGCAGAAAAAAATTATTCTAAATCCAAAGAGATTTATTATGAAATTTATAACGGTAGTGTAAATGAAAGAAACCGAGAGATTGCACTTTACTCAATTGGGAAAATAGCCTCTTCTATAAATGATATAGCAGGATTTAAAAAAGTGAGTTCAGAATTTTTAGCTAAATATCCAGATAGCAGTTTAAAAGAAAATTTTTTAGCAAATTATACACAAGTTGCAGAAAATATAAAAGGAAATAGTGATATAGTAAAAACATACACAGTAATTTATGAAAGTAGTTCTGAGGAATATGTGAAACAAAATGCTTTGGAAAAAATAGTGGAAGCAAATATAAATAGTAAAAAATATAATGAAGCAGAGAAGCAAGCATTAAAAATTAATGATGGAGTAAAACAAGCTATTTTTTTAGCACAGATATATGAAAAACAAGGAGCAATAACTAAAGCATCAAAAGAATATGAAAAATTACTAAAAGTACCTCAACATAAAGAATATGCAGCAGTTAATTTAGCAAAATTTTGGTACACTAAAAAAGATTATAATAAATCTAAGGAATACTATAATATTGTCTTAAAGCTTTCTAGTCCAACATATAAAGACTTAGCATTATTTCAAATAGCAACTATTGATGAAAATGCTAAAAGAATAGATAGTGCCATTAAAGGATATAAAAGAGTTTATATGGAATATAAAAAAAGTCCATTAGCAGAAGATGCAAAGTTAAAAACAGCCCAACTTTATGAGACTAAAAATATAAATGAATCTTTAAAAATATATGATAATTTTTATAAAACAAGTCCGAACAAAAGATATAAAGTTTTTTCTTTGGAAAAATTAGTTTACTATAATTTAAAAAGTAAAAAAATAGAACTTGCTAAAAAATATTATAATATTTTAAAATCTATGGATAAACAATCAGCGGATAAATATAGTGATTTTTTTAAAGAGGAGGTTAAAAAATGAAAAAATTAATTATTTTAGGAATGTTAATTAGTTCCATGTTATCTTTTTCAGATACCCCTTCCCCAGTGATAAATCAAGAGGTAACAGGTAAGAATCTTCAACAGTTAGAATATAAAAAAATAATTAATACTAATGATTTGTTAAAAAATCAAAATATAGAATCCACTAATATGGAAATAGTCGGTGATTTATTAAAACGTCAGAAACAAAGAATAAAAATAATACAATCAGATAGTATTCAAATTGAAGAAGAAGTTGTAAAAGGAAAATCTAAAGGTTTTTTTGGTTCTTTATTTAATTAAAATGAAAAAAGGAGAATTATTATGTATTGGTTAAAAAGTGGTGGACCCTTAATGTATTTTATTGTTATTATGTCAGTTATAGGAGTTGCTGTAATAATAGAGCGTATAATATATTTTAAAATTAATGAGAGTGGAAATTTTCAAAAAATAAGAAATGTAGTCAAGCAACATATAGAAAAAAAAGAAATTAAAGAAGCAGTTATAATTTTAAATGGAAATAAATCATCGTCATCTAGAGTGGTTAAAGAAGTTTTAACTTTTTGGTATAGAACAAATACAACTAATATAATTTCTTTAGAAGAGAAAGCAAGAGAGGCAGGATTAGCTCAAATACCAGCTTTAGAAAGAAATATGTGGCTTCTAGCTCTAGTAGCCCATGCAACACCTTTATTGGGACTGTTGGGAACTGTAACTGGTATGATAGAAGCATTCCAAGCAGTATCAACTCATGGAACAGGAGATCCTTCAGTTTTAGCAAAAGGAATATCAGAGGCATTACTTACAACTGCAGGTGGATTGATAGTTGCAATCCCAGCTTTAATTTGCTATAACTATTTTAATAAAAAAATAGATAATACTATTAATGAAATGGAAAAAACAAGTACTGAAATAATTAATATCTTTAGAAAATAGGAGATAATATGAAGCTAAATAGAATAAAAAGAAGAAGTAGCGGACCATTAATTTTAGAATTAACTCCTCTTATAGATGTTGTATTTCTTTTATTAATATTTTTCCTTGTAGCAACAAGTTTTGAAGATGTAAAAAGTGGAATAAAAATAGATTTACCCACTTCTACAATAAGAGAACTAAAAGAGGTTAAAGAAATTCAAGTAACAATAAATAAGAATAGACAAATGATTTTAGTATATAAAGAAAAAGGTATCGCTAACGAGGAAAAAATAACTAAGAATACTTTGAAAAAAGTTTTAAGTGATAAAATTAACGAGAGTAAGGAAAAAAATGTGCTTATAAGTGCTGATAAAAGTATAGATTATGGTTTTGTTGTAGAAATTATGACAATTGCTAAAGAGGCTGGAGCATCATCTTTAGATATAGATACTACTTCTGCAAAAAAATAAGGAGGTTGAGATGAAAAAAGTTGATGTTTTTGCTCTTTCAATTTCTCTTGTACTTAATTTCCTGTTGCTTTTCATTATTCCTAATATGGATTCAAAAGAAGTAGTAGGGAAAATTAAGGTGGGTTTAGTTGCTCTTGATAATCAGAAAAATGTTAATTATTCAGGAAAAAAAGAAGTTGAAAAAGAGACACCTATAATTCCGCCTAAAGAGAAAACTATTGAAAAAAAAGAGGTTGTAGAGCCAGTACAGAAGATTATAACTTTAGAGGAAAGATTAAAAGAAATAGAGATAACAGCTCCTAAAATGGCAGTAATATCAAAAAAAGGAGCAACAATAAAAAAAATACCAAAACCTAGTACTTCATCTCCAACACCGAAAGAAATAGAATATACAGAAGCAATAATAACGACAAAAGGGAATAGTGATGGAATTCCCAGTGGTTATAAACTAGGAACATTAGATGGAGATATTGTAGCTAAATGGGATGAAAATAATAAAAATCCAGAATATCCAGAGACAGCTCAACTTAGAGGGTTGAATGGAACTGTTAAATTGAGACTTACAATTGATAAATATGGGAATGTATTAAATAGTTCTTTTGAAAGTGGGAGTGGTGTTCCTGAAATAAATTTAGCAATAGAAAGGATTGCAAGGACTTGGAAAATTTATTTAAAGAAAAAAGGAAATACAGTAAAAGGTGATGTTATATTAGAGTATCGATTTAAATTAGGATCAGATAATTAATTTTGGGACGGTGAGAAATGAATTTTTTAGGCTTTAGATTAGAACAAAACCTTAAGATAGAATTAGAAAATAGCTTGGACTACGATCTTATTTTTTCAGATAATATAGCGCATTTTGTAGAGATGATTAAATCTAAAAAATTTGATGCTATATTAATAGAAGAGAAAAATTTTCAAGAAGATGCGTTATTGAATTTAATAGGAAAAGTAGTGGAAAATCAAAAAAAAGCAATAACTATTATTTTGGGAGAAACTTCTAATCTTAATTTAGTCGCAGGTAGTTTAAAAGCAGGTGCTTATGACTATATATTAAAACCTATACCTTTCAAAGAAATTATGAAGATTATAGAAAAATCAGTAAAAGACCATAAACTTTTAGCTGAAAGAGTTGATAAACAAAAGAGTTCAGGAGATAAATTAATAGGTCAAACTAAAGAAATAGTAGAAGTTTATAAAATGATAGGAAAAGTAGCTAAAAGTATGGTTCCTGTTTTGATTGTAGGAGAAAGAGGAACAGGAAAAACAAGTGTAGCAACAGCTATACATCAATTTAGTGAAAATAAAAATAAACCTTTTATAACAATAAATTGTTTAGCTTTGGGTAATGACCTAATCGAGAGAAAACTTTTTGGTTATGAAAAAGGTGCTTTTAAAGGAGCAATAATTCCACAAATTGGAGATTTAGAAAAAATTAATAATGGAACGTTACATATTGGTAATGTAGAGTCGTTAAATTTAGAGCTTCAAGCAAAATTATTATATTTTCTGCAACAGGGTGAATTTTTTAGAATGGGAAGTGCAGATGCTATAAAAAGTAGTGCAAGAATTCTTGCCTCAACTAATGAAAATTTAGAAAATTTAATTATACAAGGAAAATTTATTTCAGAACTATATTCAAAATTAAGAGTACTAGAAGTAAATATTCCAGCTCTAAGAGAAAGAAAAGTAGATATTCCTTTTATAATTGATCATTATATAAATCAATGTAATACAGAATTAGGTACTGCAGTTAAAGGGGTGAGTAAACCAGCTTTAAAAAAAATATTAAGATATGATTGGCCTGGAAATGTAAATGAATTAAAAAATGCAATTAAATCAGCAGTTGCAATATCTAGAGGGGCAAGTATTTTATTAGAAGATCTACCTAGTAATGTACTTGGAACAAGTGGAATAAAAAATAGAGATGATGGGCAGATAATCTCATTGAAAGAATGGATAAGGGCTGAAACTTTAGAATTGAAAAGATTGGAAAAGCAAGATTATTATGAAAATATAATATCAAAAGTTGAAAAAGAACTTATTCATCAGATATTGGAATTGACAAATGGAAAAAAAGTCGAATCTGCTGAAATTTTAGGAATTACAAGAAATACATTGAGAACTAAAATGAATAATTACAACTTAGAATAATTACTTGAAAAAAATAAAAGGAGGAAAAAATGCATATTACACTCTATAGAAAATATAGACCAAATAACTTTGAAGAAGTTGCTGGAGAGCAAGAAATAATAAAAACTATAAAAAGCTCTCTAAAAAGTAATAAGCTCGCACATGCCTACCTTTTTACAGGTCCTAGAGGAGTAGGAAAAACAACAGTAGCTAGATTGATAGCAAAAGGTGTAAATTGTCTAACCAATGGAGTAACAGATACTCCTTGTAATCAGTGTGAAAATTGTAAAGGTATATCAGAAGGAAGCTTTATGGATATGATTGAAATAGATGCGGCTTCTAATAGAGGTATAGATGAAATAAGAGAGTTAAAAGAAAAAATAAATTATAAACCATCCAAGGGTAGAAAAAAAGTCTATATTATTGATGAAGTTCATATGCTTACTAAAGAAGCTTTTAATGCACTTTTAAAAACATTAGAAGAACCTCCTGAACATGCTTTATTTATTCTTGCCACAACAGAGCCGGATAAAATTTTAGCTACAATAATATCTAGATGTCAAAGGTATGATTTTAAACTTTTTTCAGAAAAAGATATGACAGATAGATTAAGATATATAGCAGATAAAGAAGGAATTGTTATAGAAGATAGTGCTTTAGAGGCTGTATATGAAGCTTCTGGAGGAAGTATGAGAGATTCTATCTCCATATTAGAAAGAATCTCTATAAATTTTGATAATGAAATAATCGATAGAAATAAAGTTGAGAATATTTTAGGTATAACATCTTATAAACAATTGAATGAATTTTTAGAAGAAATAAAATTGCACAATAAAAAAGAATGTGTTAAACAATTAGAAAAATTATGGGAAGATTCTTATGATATAGAACTTTTTTTTAAGGATTTAGCTAAACTATGTAAATCACTAATGCAAAAAGAGGTATTATCTATAGAGTTAGGTATAAAAATAATAGGTTC
>CAMTIW010000027.1 GCA_947072665.1 uncultured Fusobacteriaceae bacterium
TTGAAATTCAAAAAAAATTGAATATTAATTCATTTAAAATAATAAATGTGAATTCTCATGACACTGCTTCTGCATTAAGTTGTATGAAAATAGAAAATAGTAGTAGTATTTTTTTGATAAATGGTACTTGGAGTATATTAGGTACTATAAGTAAGGAAATATTTGATAGTGAAATATCATATGAGAATAAAATTACTAATGAAGGATTAGAAAATAAAAACAACAGAATATTAAGAATGACTCCTGGAACTTGGATTCTTCAAAGATTAAAATTAGATTTTGAAAAAAATGGGAAAAATTATTCATATGAAGAAATGGCAAATTTAGCAAAAAAAAGTTATGCACAAGAACATGTTGATTTGGAAGATGAAAAATTAGTTTTTCCAATTTCAATGATGAATATTATAAAAAAAATAATAAATAGAAAAAATGAAGTATCTGATTCTGATATTATAAAAATAGCATATAATAGTATTATTTTTAAATATTTTGAAATAGTAAAATCATTAGAAAAAGTTTTGAAAAGAAAAATCATAAAAATCATAGTTTTAGGAGGTGGAATACAGGATAGTTATTTAATGAATAGAATTTCAAAAGAATTAAATATCGAATTAATTAAAGGTCCCGTTGAAGCTTCTGCTTTAGGAAATTCAAAAGTACAATTTTTTGCACTAAATAAGATAAAAACAAATAAAGAATGGGAAGAGTTAGTTAATACTTATTTAATAGAGAATTGTTAAAATTAAATGAAAATTTATTTTATTCATAAAAAATAAAGAAGTACCAATAAAAAATATGTTGATTTTATCCATTCAAATGGGAGGATTAAAATGAATCGATTAAATGGGAAATTGCCAAAAGTAG
This sequence comes from uncultured Fusobacteriaceae bacterium, assembly GCA_947072665.1. Classification (GTDB taxonomy): domain Bacteria; phylum Fusobacteriota; class Fusobacteriia; order Fusobacteriales; family Fusobacteriaceae; genus JAGNZR01. The sequence continues at coordinate 865 of CAMTIW010000027.1, forward strand.
GAATAAGACCGACAATTGATGGTAGAAGAAATGGAGTTAGGGAAAGTATAGAGGATAAAGCAATGTTAATGGCTATTAATGTTGCCAAATATATTGAAGAAAATTTTAAACATTCTAATGGTGAGAAAGTTGAATGTGTAATATCAGATACAACGATAGGAGGTGTAGCAGAGGCTGTAAGGTGCCAACAGAAATTTAAAGAATCAAACGTTGGATTATCCATTACAGTAACTCCTTGTTGGTGTTATGGTAGTGAAACAATAGATACAACTTCTAACATTCCAAAAGCTATTTGGGGATTTAACGGGACAGAGAGACCTGGTGCTGTATATCTTGCAGCAGCAGTAGCAGCTCACAATCAGATTGGAGATCCTGTATTTTCTATTTATGGAAAAGAAGTTCAAGATAATAATGATAATGAAATTCCAGAAGATGTTAAAGAAAAGATTTATAAATTTGTAAAAGCAGGGATAGCTGTTGCAACGATTAAAGATAAGTCTTATTTATCCATAGGAAGTGTTTCTATGGGAATAGCGGGTTCTATTGTTAATCCAGATTTTTTTTCAGATTATTTGGGGATGAGAAATGAGCATGTTGATATGAGTGAGGTAAAAAGAAGAATAGAAAAAGAAATTTTTGATAAAGAAGAATATAAAAAAGCGTTAGTTTGGACAAAAAATAATTGTGAAGAGGGAAAAGAATATAATAAAATTCCTTTTTCCAGGGAAGAGAAAGACAGACAGTGGGAAATTGTAGTGAAAATGACCCTTATAATAAGGGATTTAATGATAGGTAATGAGAAGTTAAGAAAGCTAGGATATGAAGAAGAGGCTGAAGGACATAATTCAATTGTTGCTGGATTTCAAGGACAGAGACAGTGGACGGATTTCATGACTAATGGAGACTATAGTGAAGCTATATTAAATTCATCTTTTGATTGGAACGGAATAAGAGAAGCTTTTATTATCGCAACTGAAAACGATTCTCTAAATGGAGTTGCAATGCTATTTGGACATTTAATAACTGGTACAGCACAGATTTTTTCCGACGTTAGAACTTATTGGTCTCCAGAATCAATAAAAAGAGTTACAGGAAAATCCTTAGTAGGAAAAGGAAGTGTTTCAGGTATAATTCATCTTATAAATTCTGGATCTGCTACTTTAGATGGAAGTGGAGAACAAAAGCATGAAGGGCAACCTATTATGAAAGAATTTTGGAAAATAACAGAAAAAGAAATGAAGAAATGCTTAAAAAGTACAAAATGGTGTTCAGCAGATAGAGGATATTTTAGAGGAGGAGGTTTTTCATCAAATTTTATAAGTAAAGGAGAAATGAACGCAACAATGTCTAGAATTAATCTTATTAAGGGGTTGGGACCAGTTTTAGAGATTTGTGAAGGATATATAGTTAACATTGATGAGACTATTCATAAAATATTAGATGAAAGAACTAACCCAACATGGCCAACTACGTGGTTTGCTCCAAAATTAACTGGGACTGGAGCTTTTATAGATGGATATAGTATCATGGATAATTGGGGAGCTAATCATGGTGCTATCTCTTATGGACATATAGGAGATATATTAATAACCTTAGCTTCTATGTTGAGAATACCTGTTCACATGCACAATGTTGAAAAAGAAAAAATATTTAGACCTAAGGTTTGGAGTTCCTTTGGAAGTGAAAATTTGGAAGGAGGAGATTTTAGAGCGTGTTCTATTTTTGGTCCTTTATATGGAAAAATTAGGAAATAAATTTAATAATAGTTTTAATTTAGGGAGGTAAAATATGTATAAGAATTGGAGCAATTTATATGGAAATCCAAAGTGGTTTATAGATTCAAAATTTGGAATGTTTATACATTATGGGTTATATTCAGTAGCGGCGAGACACGAATGGATAATGACACTAGAAGAAATAGAAGAAACTAAATATAGAAGATATTTTGATAATTTTAATCCTGATTTATTTAATCCAAAAGAATGGGCTAAATTAGCTAGGGAAAATGGTTTTAAATATATGGTGTTTACTACTAAACACCACGATGGATTTGCACTTTGGGATTCAAAAGTTACTGATTATAAAGTAACAAATACTCCTTATGCCAAAGATATGTTAAGAGAAGTAATAGAAGCATTTAGAGCTGAAGGAATCAAAATCGGATTATATTATTCATTGATAGATTGGCATCATAAAGATTTTACTATGGATGGCTATCATCCTGATAGAAGTAGAATTGATTTAGAAGTTGAAAAGAAAAAAGATATGAAGATTTATCAAGAATATATAAAAAGTCAGATGAAAGAATTATTAACTGAATATGGAAAAATTGATTATTTATGGCTTGATTTCTCATATGAAAGTAAAACTTGGGGTGACCTAAAAGGTAAAGGGAAAGATGATTGGGATTCTGAAAATTTAGAAAAATTAATTATAGAACTGCAACCAAACATTATACTCAATGATAGATTAGACTTAAAAAGAGGAGTTTCAACTCATGAGCAATATCAAAGATCAAAAGTAGATTCAAACCAAAAAATTATTTGGGAAGGGTGTCAAAGTTTGAATGGAAGTTGGGGTTATCATAGAGATAATGATAATTTTAAAACTCCTGAAATGTTAGTTAAAATATTAGTTGATACAGTTGCAAATGATGGAAATTTACTATTGAATATTGGTCCTAATGGTAGAGGTCAAATAGACGAAAAATCAAAAGAATTATTATTTGAAGTAGGGAAGTGGTTAAAATTACATCAAAATTCTATATATAACAGTAGTGGAGTTGAAATACAACCGCCATTAGATTGTAGATATACAATGAACGGAAATAAGCTTTATCTACATATTTTTTCATGGCCTTATAGAACGTTAACATTGAAAAATTTACCTAAAAAAGTTAAATTTGCACAGTTTTTAAATGATTATTCAGAGGTAAAGGTTATAGAAGCACAAGTTTTAAATGAAAAAAGAAAAGGTGAAAGTAATTTAAATAATGAATTAAAAGCACTACATATAAAAGAAAAATTGGATTTGAATTCCATTATAATAGAAATACCAGTAAAAAAACCAGATACTTTAATTCCTGTTATTGAAATCATATTTGAGGAAGAATAAAGTTGTCAATGTCACAGCTGTACAAATAATTACGTAATTAATTTTATCAACTCTCATTGGATTATAAAATACATTTTAATATTCTTTTATTCTGCTTTATTGTTCTATATGGAAATAGATTTATACTCTATGCAAGTTTATACACTAATGGAGGATATTTCCTATTTCCATAAATTTTAATTCATTAGGTAGTTATTTGTTTTATTTTATAATCATTTAATATTAATCCAGAATCATATTTTTTAAACAGGAGTTAATTATTTTTAAAATTAGGGGAGGTAAATATTGAGTGAAAATTTTTATATAGCAACTTCGCATGGTTCTTATGCTGAAAGTACAATATCAACATTAAAAATGATAACTGGAGAGTCTATGCCCTTTATTTCTTTTTATGAAGAGATGTCAAAAAAAGATTTGAAGAAAAAATATTTAGAGATATTTAAAAATAATTGTGGAAAAGAATTTATAGTTTTTGTTGATATTTTAGGTGGTACACCTTTTAATGTTTTAGCAGAAATAAAATATGAGCAAACAGATTTAAACATAGCATTAATAACTGGGTTTTCTCTTGTTATGATTATTGAAGTATTAGAAAATGGTGTTACAAAAAAAACTTTAGAAAATATCTTTGAAATGACAAAAATAATAGAGAAGTTTACTATAAATTCAGAGGAAGGTGAAGAGGAGGATTGATGATGAATAATGTTATTGAAGAAATAAAACACGTTAGGATTGATGGTAGATTAATTCATGGGCAAGTTGTTACAAAATGGCTATTTACAAAAAAAATTGATAGAATAATAGTAGTTGATGATGAACTATTGAATAATCCTATTGAAAAAAATGCATTGAAATTATCAACACCAGATAATATAAAACTGAGTATTTTAGGAGCTGAAAGCGCTGCTAGAAACTTAAATAGTGGAAAATATTTGAAACAAAATATTATGATTCTAGTAAAAAAACCAAAATATTTAAAAGAATTGATAAATTATGGAGTTACTCTAGAAAAAATAAATGTTGGGAATATATCACAAAGTGACGGAAGCATTCGAGTAAAAGCGTCTATATTTTTAAAAAAGGAAGATATAGAAGATTTGAAATATTTGTTGTCAAAAAATATAAAAATAACCGCTCAAATGGTACCAAATGATACCGAAGAAAAAATGGATGATATTTTAGAAAAAATAAAATTGTAGGAGGTTGATTAAAGTGAATATTTCATTTTTACAAATCATTTTACTTACATTATTGGCTTTTTTTTCAATTTATGATGAACTTGCAGCACAGTTTGTTGGTACTAGACCTGTTTTAATGGGAGCAATAACAGGTTTAATAATGGGAGATTTAAAAACTGGTCTAATTATTGGAGGTACACTTCATTTATTAGTTTTAGGAGTTGGTGCTCTTGGAGGTACATCTATTCCAGATTATGCAACAGGAGCTATAATTGGAACAGCTTTTGCTGTTGCAACAGGAAAAGGAATAGAAATTGTAATAAGCTTAGCAATTCCTGTTGGTTTGTTGATGATACAATTAGATATATTAGCTAGATTTACAAATATATTTTTCCAAAAAAGGATAGATAAAGCTATTGAGAGAGAAGACGTAAAAGCTATTCAAAGGAATGTTATTTATGGAATATTCCCTTGGGGATTATCAAGAGCAATTCCAGTTTTTTTAATGTTAACTTTCGGTTCACAATTTGTTGAATTAGTTATAAATAATATTCCTAAAATAGTGATAGGAGGTTTTAAAGTAGCAGGGGGAATTCTTCCTGCAGTTGGTCTTGCTATGCTTAGTAGATTTTTACCTATTTCTAAATTTATACCAGCTTTAATATTAGGCTATGTTTTAACATCATATATGAAAATTCCTGTTTTAGGAGTAGCCTTAATAGGGATAGCAGTATCCATAGCTTATTATCAACAGAAAATGTCAAATTTTAAAATAAATACTGAAAAAAAAAATGAATTAAAAAATTTAATTACAGAGGAGGGAGAGTATGAAGATTAACATAAAATTGACGAAAAAAGATTTAAATAGAGTTAATTTAAGATGGTTATTAGGGTCACAAATTTGTTGGAATTATGAGAAAATGCAAGGTCAAGGTTATTTATTCGCCATGCTTCCTATTTTGTTGAAATTATATAAAGGGCAGGAGTTAAAGGAAATGATGCGCTATCATAATCAATTTTATAATACAAGTCCGTATTTAGGAGGATTAGTTTTAGGTGCTGACTTAGCAATGGAAGAAACAGAAGGGTATAAATCCAGAGATGCAGTGTCAGGAATAAAAACAGGATTAATGGGATCTTTAGGAGGAGTGGGAGACAGCTTATTTGTTTTGGTTACGACAATTTTAGGTTCAATTGCCTCTTATATGGCAATAAATGGAAGAGTACTTGGAGTAATTATTTGGTTAATAGTAAATTTATTAATAATTGTTGGAAGATGGAAACTTCTTAATCTGTCATATGAGAAAGGAACAAGCTTATTTCAAGGAATATCAACAAAATTGGATGCTATGACTGATGCGGCGACAATTTTAGGAATAACTGTTATTGGTGCTTTAGTACCAACAGTAGTGAGAGTAAATTTGGCTTATACCTATAATGAAGGAGATGTAGTTATATCAATGCAAAGTATAATTGATGAATTGATGCCTTCATTATTACCAGTAGGGATTGTAGCTTTTATATATGTTTTATTAGGAAAAAAAATTACTTCTACAAGAATAATAATAGGAATTGTATTATTATCAGTGCTAGCATTTAAATTTAATATATTAGGATAAAAACAATTAACTACTATTTTATAAAAGAAGAATAAATAATTAATTTTTTTATTATCATATAAGAATATAAATTATAATATCAGATAAGTATATACCTCAAAATATAACTATAAAAGTTTTTTTTGTTCTTTTACAATACGTTTAAATTTTAAAAATATTTTTTTTATATTATAATACATTTAATAGAGATAATAAATAATGAAAATATTAATTGATAAACAAGGAATTACTTTAATAAAGCAAGGAGTGGTATTCTATCAAGATAGTAGACAGATTTTACTTTAATTTTTTTAGAAAATACCTCATTAAATTTTATGAGATATTTTCTTTCAAACATTTGTTAGAATCTTTAGGTTTATACATTAAAAATAAAAGAATAAAAAAAGGTTATGGTCTTTTAGAATTTGCAAATAATTTAGGAATTAGTGGGGCTTATTTATCAACATTGGAAGGTGGAAAACATCCAAAAGTAAATCCACTTCTTTTAAAAAAAATAGCTTTATTTCTTGAACTAGATTATTTAATTTTATATAAAATTGTGGGATATTCTGATATTACAATGAAAGAAATTGAAAATTATTATCCAATGGAAGAAAAAAATATTGATGAATTAGTAAGGTTAGGAACATCTTTAAATGAAAAAGAACTAGAATTAGTTCTTAAATATATAAATTTTATAAAAAATAATAAATAATAAAAAAAAGGTCAGTTTTTGTATACTGGTCTTTTTATTATTATTTATGCTATAATATTGTTGGTTAAAGAAATTAATAAGTAAAATTAAGGGAGGATTTACATGTTTAAAAATTTACAAAAAATTGGAAAATCTTTTATGTTGCCAATAGCTATTTTGCCTGCTGCTGGTTTATTATTAGGAATTGGAGGTGCTCTTTCAAATCCTAATACAGTGAATGCTTATCCTTTTTTTAATATTTCATGGCTTCAAGGTATTTTTAAAATAATGTCTGCTTCAGGAGAAGTTGTTTTTGTTAATTTAGCACTTATTATGTGTATTGGTTTATCTCTGGGTTTAGCAAAAAAAGATAAAGGGACAGCTGGACTAGCTGGAGCAGTAGCATTTTTAGTTATGAATGCTTCAATAAAGGGAATGATATCAGCTTTCAATCCAGAAGTAGTTTCAATAGATACAGGAATAGTAGGCTCTATAGTAGTTGGAAGTATTGTGGCATTTTTACATAATAAGTATGGAAATATTCAACTTCCGGCAGTATTAGGTTTTTTTGGAGGGTCTAGATTTGTACCTATAGTTTCATCTTTTGCTGCAATAGGTATTGGAGCTATATTTTTTTTAACATGGCCAACTTTTCAAATTTGGTTGACTTCAGCTGGAAAATCAATTGCTAGTTTGGGAATTTTTGGAACATTTTTATATGGATTTTTATTGAGGTTAAGTGGGGCAATAGGACTTCATCATATGATTTATCCTTTATTTTGGTATACTGAATTAGGAGGAGTTGCAACTGTAGCTGGGAAAAATATTGTAGGTGCTCAAAATATATTTTTTGCACAACTTGCAGATTCAAATCATACAGGACTTTTCACATCAGGGACAAGATTTTTTGCAGGTCGTTTTGCAACTATGATGTTTGGACTTCCAGCAGCATGTTTAGCAATGTATAATTGTGCTCCAAAGGATAAAAAGAAACTTGTAGGAGGCATATTTTTAGGTGCTGCAATAACATCTTTCATAACAGGAATAACAGAACCGATAGAGTTTATGTTTTTATTTGTTGCTCCTTGGTTATATGTAGTTCATGCTATTTTTGATGGACTATCTTTTTTACTAGCTGATTTATTAAATATTTCCATAGGAAACACGTTTTCAGGTGGTCTTATTGATTTCACATTATTTGGTATACTTCAAGGAAATAATCATACTAATTGGATATATGTTCCAATTGTTGGAGTATTTTGGAGTTGTCTATATTATTACTCTTTCAAGTTTTTAATAATGAAATTTAATGTAAAAACTCCAGGAAGAGAAGGAGATGATGAGGAAATAAAAGTGGTAACTAAAGATTCTCTTTATGAGACAGCACAAGGAATCTTAGAAGCTTTAGGAGGAAAAGAAAATATAGAAGAGATAGATGCTTGTATAACAAGACTAAGAGTTTCAGTTAAAGATGTTAATAAAGTAGATAAAATAAAAATAAAATCTTTAGGTGCAACTGCTGTTTTAGAAGTACAAGGAGGAATTCAAGCAATATTTGGTGCTATGGCTGATCCCATTAAGCAGAAAATAATTGAAATTATAGATAAATAATAAAAATAAAGCTTCTCAAATATATATAAATTGAGAAGCTTTATTTTTATTTAAATTCTTTTTTTATTTCTTTAAGCCAACGTTCCATTCTAATTGGAGTTTCCTCATGTTGATTAACTTCATCCAGTGCTAAACCTAAAAATTTATTATTAATAATAGAAGGACTATGCTCAAAAATATGTCCTTCAATGGGTGAAGAACCGATAATATGAGCACCTTTTTTCAAAACAATATCATAAATAACTTTCATTGCACCAAGATAAGTTGTTGGATGACGTAGGGCATTTCCTAAACCAACAATTGCTACATTTTTATCAGTAAAGTCAATTTTCTCAAGTTCTGATGTAAGACTCTTCCAATCTTCTTGAAGTTCTCCCATTCCATATGAAGGAGAGATTAAAATAAGATTATTAAAATTTTCTATACCTTTGATTCCATTTTTAACATCTCTAACTTCATAATTTTCTTTTTCTAAATGAGTAATTAATACTTCTACAAAACTTTTAGTTTTACCTACTGTAGATCCATAGAAAACACCTATTTTATTCATTATAAAACCTCCTAAAAAATTAAAAATAATTAAAAAATAATTCTTTATTAAATATGTCAAGATTATACATCTTTTTTTATTTTTTTGCAAGAGATAAAAAAAATATTTACTTTTTAATGGTAAAAGAGTATAATTATTTTGTTGAACAAAAGTTCATAAATATATTTTCCATAAAAAAGGATGTGTTAATAATGATAAAAAATTCGTTTAATAATTATGATGCTATAATAATTGGTGGTGGACCAGCAGGAGTAAGTGCAGGGATATATTTGGCTAGTAGAGGACTAAATCCTATTATTTTTGAAAAACATAAAATAGGTGGAACAGTTGGAGATGTTTCTTCTGTAACTCATTATTTAAGTGTATCCAATGATGAAACTGGTGAAAGTTTTAGTAATAAGTTGAAAAATCAATTAGAAAAATATAAAATTCCTGTAATTAACGAAGAAATTATTTCTACTGAATTAGATGGAGTTATAAAAATAATAAAAACAAAAGATAAGGAATATGTATCTAAAGTAGTTATTATAGCAAATGGAACAACACCTAGAAAACTTGGAATTATTGGAGAAGAAGAATTATTTGGGAAAGGAGTTTGTCATAACCCTAGTAAAGAAGGAATCTTATATAAAGGAAAAGAAATTTTTGTAGTAGGTGGAGCAGATGGAGCAATAAAAGAAGCAATATATCTTTCTCAATTTGCAAAAAAATTAACTATAATTCATTTTGAAGATAAAATTGGAGCAATAGCTGAATTTAAAAATAAACTAGATAATTTAAATAATATTGAATTATGTTTACATTCCAGAGTAGCAAAAATTAATGGAAGAAACTATATTGAATCACTAGATATTATAGATGAAAAAACTAAAGAAATAAAGAATATAAAAACAAGTGAAGCGGGAGTATTTATATATGCAGGCTCTACTCCTAATACAGAAATATACAAGGATTTAAAATTAAAAGATAATTTTATCGAAGTTAATAATAAAATGGAAACAAATATTTCAGGTGTTTATGCAGCTGGTGATATATGTGACAAACAAATTCGTCAAGTAGCTACAGCAGTAGCTGATGGAACAATAGCAGGAGTAAATGCTACAATATATTTAAAAAATTTATAAAAATTTATAAAAATAGAGAAAATTATTTAATAATTTTCTCTATTTTTTAATATTGAAATAAAGAAGTTTGAAAATAGGATTTAAGAAGTTTTATTTTTGAATAAATATAAAAAAGAAGTGAAGAGAGATTTTCTGAAATGAAAAAATGGTGCACCACAACAGATTTGAACTGTTGACTTATTCCTTACCATGGAATTACAGCAGTAGCTGATGGAACAATAGCAGGAGTAAATGCTACAATATATTTAAAAAATTTATAAAAATTTATAAAAATAGAGAAAATTATTTAATAATTTTCTCTATTTTTTAATATTGAAATAAAGAAGTTTGAAAATAGGATTTAAGAAGTTTTATTTTTGAATAAATATAAAAAAGAAGTGAAGAGAGATTTTCTGAAATGAAAAAATGGTGCACCACAACAGATTTGAACTGTTGACTTATTCCTTACCATGGAATTACTCTACCACTGAGTTAGAGGTGCACATATTAATATAATGAAAATGGCGGAAATGACAGGAGTTGAACCTGCAAGAGTGTTACCTCGTCACCTTTCCAAGGTGATGTCTTACCATTAGAACTACATTTCCTTAAACTATTTATTTATTATTTAACTGCTTCCAACAAAGATTTTCCAGCTTTAAATTTAACTGAATTTTTAGCTTCAATTTTGATTTCAACACCAGTTTTAGGATTTCTTCCCATTCTTTCTGCTCTTTCTATAACTTCAAATTTTCCAAATCCTATAAAATTAACCTCTTTTTCTGTTTTTAAAACTGATTCTAATTCAGAAAAGATAGCATCTAATTTTCTTTCAGATTCTGCTTTAGATGTAAAAACACCATTATCTGATAATAATTTTGCAAATTCTTTTTTTGTCATTTTCTAAACCTCCATTTATTATTTTAATATTATTGCAGTTAGAATTTAATGAACAATCTTCTTCCCATATAATAAGGCATAGAGGGATATTTTGTCAATGTTTTTTTTATAAAAATATAATACACACAAAATAATTATGTGTATTATATTTTATAATGAAATAATTATATTATTTATTTTTTATAAAATTAGCAGCTTGTTCTCCTGCAACTTTCCCAAATACTACAGATGAATTATACGCACCACTAGCATCAGTAACTTCTCCAGCAGCATAGAGTCCTTTCACTATTTTTTGTTCTTTATTTAGGACCTCTGTGTTTTGATTAGCAACAATACCACCTTTAGTCATATGAATAGCAGATTCAACTTGAACGGCATAAAAAGGTCCTTGAGTTTTAAATTCTCTAGTGAATGCTTTTTCTCTGTATGGATCTGTAATTTCACCACGAACAGCCTTATTAAATTCTGTGATTGTTTCCGATAAATTTTTAGCAGGAACATTAAGTTTTTTTGCTAATTCATCTAGGGTATCAGCTTTCACATGAAGTCCAGATTTAACTTGCTTTTGAAAACGATAAAATGAATTATATAAATTTTCATCATAGATATAAAAAGTTTTTTGCTTAAGAAGATTTTGGGCAAATTCCAAGCTATTTTCATTTGTAACTATTTCATTCATAAATCTATTTCCATTAGAATTAACAAGAATATATCCATCACCACCACCTGTTAAATCTCTAGACTTAGAAGCTATAAATGGAAAAATTCTTAAAACATCCATATTCTTCATAGCTAATCCATTTTTTTCAAAAATAGGAATTAAATCACCAGTAGCAGACATTTGGTTAGAAGTTTCTATATTTTCAACCCCTTCATATTTTGTTCCTTTAGAATATTTTTTTAATAATTCTTTGTTAGCAGAAAATCCACCAGTTGCAACGATGATAGCTTTTGCATTGATATCATAGAAGTTATTTTTTTCTTGAACTTTAACTCCTTTAGCAACTCCATTCTCTATGATAAGATCTATACCAGAGGTTCCAGTACGGACATCTATTCCTAATTCTTTAATTTTTGCTTCTAAACCATCTTGTATATGTTCTCCAGCATAGGCATCTTTTTCTGCCATATGACTAGTTCCTGTATAGTTATAATTTAAGTTTATTTTCATAGCTCTTAACCATTTATCCATTTTAGAAGAACCTTCTGCATGAGTTTTTGTTCTTTCTTTTGAATCTGATGTTTTATTTTTAGATTTGATGAAATTTTCAATTGTTATTTCATTTCCAGATTGTTTTTGTGCTTGGGAATTAATAAGGTCATAAAAATTCATATCAAATTTTCCATTACCACTTAAAATATCTAATTTCTCAATTAAAATAATATTTTTAAGTCCAGATTCTTTAGCAGCAATAGCAGCAGCGAGTCCTGCAGGACCTCCTCCCACAATTATAAGGTCTGTGGTTACGGTATCTAAATATGCAATGGGTTGCTCAGGGGCAGAAGTTTTAAAATTTACTCTCCCAAAATCTTTATTTAGATTTTTTTTAAAAACATCTGCTACAGCTCTTTTAATTGCTGTGGAAGTAAAAGTTGCTCCAGAAACGGAATCTACAATAGGAGATTGAGCGCTTATAATTCTTTCTTTAATTAAAGGAAAAGCACGTGACATGACAGGAGAGCTTTCTTTATGGCTAATTATTTGAATATCTTTAATTTGATTATCATCAATTTTTACTAAAATTTTCATCTCCCCACCATATCCCTTAGCTTTTGTGATGAAAGAAGTTTCCTGTGTAAAGGTATTTTTGGATAAAATCAAACTTGTTAAAGCAGTTAAAATTAAAATACTATTATTTTTGTTCATTATTTCTCCTGTTAGTTTTTATTTTGGACGTTACATTGTATCAAATTTTAATTAAAATTAAAACAAAAAAATAAAAAAATAAAAATAATAATAAATATAGAACTAATTGGTTGGAAAAAAGAAAAAAATAAAAATAAAAATAAAAAAAATAGTAACAGTTAACACTTTTAAAAAGATATAACTGTTACTATTTTTTTTATTTTAGAAATTCTATTATTTTATTTTTCCTTTTTTAGTCCAAGTTTATTTTCTATTAATTTATATATTTCTTCATGAGTAGAATGAGTTATAGTATTATCACCGTACCATTTAGCTAGTTGTTCTCTGATTTTTGGACCATGTTCTTTGGAATATTTCCCAACTATATATTCGTGTTCTTGTCTGTAAGAATCATTAAAATTATTACTATTATTATGTTCTGACATAATTCCACTTCCTTGTAATTTTATTATCTCGGCCAAGATATATTAAGTATACTCTTCATTTTAAAAAAAATCAACTATATATAAATTTTATTTAAATATATTAATAGCCGTTATTATTGTAGGCATTTGAAAAATATCAATTAGAAAAGCACCCGTTAATGTAACAATTAGATATGGGTTTGCAGTATAGCCATATCTTTCTGAAACTTCCCCCATATTTAACATTGCATTGGTAGTTGCTCCAAGTCCAGAACCACACATACCTGCTACCATAACGGCAGAATCAAAATCTTTGCCCATTGCTCTAAATAATATTTGGGTAGTGAAAAAAGCCATAAATAGAACTTGTGAAAATAAAATGATAATCATAGGAATTGCTAAATCAGCCAGTTCCCATAGTTTTAATGAGATAAGTGCCATGGATAAAAAAATGTTTAATGATGTAATACCAATAATATCAATAAGTGTTCTATTAAGTTGAATAAATTTAAACTTTAAATTTAAATTATTAAAAATAATAGCAATAAACATGGCTCCCACATAAGAAGGAATAGAAAAATCAAAAAATTCCAAAAGTAGCTGAAGAAAGGGCTACAGTACTAGAACCTATTAAACCTAAATTTTCTACTGTGGAACCAAAGGCTGCTGCTGAGCCATGTCCGCCACTCATAGAGACAGAACCGCCAAGAACTCCGTATAAATGGTGAATTTTTGTCAATTTAGCTATAGAAACTCCTATAACAGTTTGCATAAAAGTCATTACACCACTAAGGAGCCAAAAAGTTATTAATAGTCTTCCTCCTTTTTTCAAAGCACTAATGGAAGAACTAATTCCTATAGAGGTGAAAAAAACTAACATAAAAGGTGATTGTAATACCGTATCATACTCAAGAGATGCAATATTAAAGTTTCTAAGAAATAAATGTATCACTGCAAAAATAATACCTCCAATAACAGGAGCTGGAACACCAAATTTCTTAAAAAAACAAAATTATTTTTAATATACATTCCAATATATAAAGATATTAATCCGATTGCTAATGTAGCAATCATATCAAATTTTATTAATAAATTGAAATTATTATAAAAAAAACTCATACCTTACCTCCTTTTAAAAAATAAAATTTAAAAATTAGTATTGAAATAAAGAAATATAAAAATATTAGTTAATAATTTTTATAGTTTTAAAGGTTTAAGTTATTGTATAAAATCTATTTTGTTAAATTCTGTTCTGGCATAAACTTAGAAAAAGTCCTGTTTTTATTTCGGCTATAATTTTATTATTTATTTTCTATAAAGTTAGCCGCTTGTTCTCCAGCTAGTTTTCCAAATACTACAGCTGAATTATAAGCACCACTTGTACTAGTAACTTCTCCAGCAGCATAAAGCCCTTTTACTATTTTTTCTTCTTTATTTAGAACTTCTGTATTCTGATTAGCAACAACACCACCTTTAGTCATGTGAATAGCAGATTCAACTTGAACTGCATAGAAAGGACCTTGGGTTCTAAACTCTCTAGTGAAAGCTTTTTCTCTATATGGGTCTGAAATTTCGCCACGAACAGCTTTATTAAATTCTGTAATTGTTTCTGATAAATTTTTGGCAGGGACATTAAGTTTTTTTGCTAATTCTTCCAAAGTATCAGCTTTCATATGAAGTCCAGCCTTAGCATGTTTTTGGAACCGATAAAATGAATTATATAGATTTTCATCATAGACATAAAAAGTTTTTTGTTTAAGGATATTTTTAGCAAATTCCATACTATTCCCATTTGAAATTCTTTCATTCATAAATCTATTTCCATCAGAATTAATAAGAATATATCCATCACCACCACCCGTTAAATCTCTAGATTTTGATATTATGAATTGAAATATACTCAAAACTTCCATGTTATCCATAGCTAGTCCATTTTTTTCAAAAACTGGAATTAAATCTCCAGTAGCAGACATCTGATTAGAGGTTTCTATTTTTTCAGCGCCATGATTTTTTGTTCCTTTGGTATATTTTTCTAATAACTCTTTATTGGCAGAAAAACCTCCAGTTGCAACAATGACAGCTTTTGCATTGATATCGTAGAAGTTATTTTTTTGCTTAACTTTAACTCCTTTAGCAACTCCATTCTCTATAATCAAATCTACACCAGAGGTTCCAGTACGCACATCTATTCCTAACTCTTTAACTTTGGCTTCTAAACCGTCTTGTATGCACTCTCCAGCATAGGCATCTTTTTCTGCCATATGGCTAGTTCCAGTATAACTATAATTTAAGTTAATTTTCATAGCTCTTAACCACTTATCTAACTTAGAAGACCCTTCTGCATGAGCTTTTATTCTTTCTTTTGAATCTGATGACTTGCTTTTAGATTCAATAAAATTTTCAATTGTTATTTCATTTCCAGATTTTTTTTGTGCTTCTGAATTAATAAGGTCAAAAAAGTTCATATCAAATTTTCCATTACCACTTAAAATATCTAACTTTTTAATTAAAATAATATTTTTAAGGCCAGATTCTTTAGCAGCAATAGCAGCAGCAAGCCCTGCAGGACCTCCTCCTATAATTACAAGATCTGTAGTTACAGGAGCTAAATATGCAATGGGTTGCTCAGGAGCAGAAGTTTTAAAATTTACTCTCCCAAAATCTTTATTCAAATTTTTTTTAAAAACATCTGCTACAGCTCTTTTAACTGCTGTAGAAGTATAAGTTGCTCCAGAAATAGAATCTACAATGGGAGATTGTGCTTTTATAATTCTTTCTTTGATTAAAGGAAAAGCACGTGACATGACAGGAGAACTCTCTTTATGATTTAAAATTTCAATGTCGTTGATTTTAGTTCCGTCAACTTTTATTAAAAGTTTCATCTCGCCACCATATCCTTTAGCTTTTGTGATGAAAGAAGCTTCTTGTGTAAAGGTATTTTTTGATAAACCCAAACTTACCAAAGCTGTTAAAATTAAAGTTTTTGTACTTTTGTTCATTTTTACTCCTTTTAGATTTTATTTTGTACAATATAATTATATCAAATTTAAATATAAAATCAAATGTTTATGTGTTTTAAATTGTAAATTTAAAAATACTGTGTTATTATAATCATAATTACATTGAAATAGTTAATGGAGGAACGATGAGGTACGAAATCGAATTAGAATTGAAAGAAAACATATTGCCGTTAGATTATAGACGAAATTTTATTTCGTTGTTTAAAAAAGTTTTAGAAGATTATAATAAAGACTTAAAAGAGGCTATCTACGAGAAATCAGACATAAAAAATTTTACATATTCTATATATTTACCAATAGAAAAAATAGAAGGTGGAAAAATATTTTTAAAATCTTCAAGAATTAAATTATTTTTATCTACAGAAGATATTATGCTTTCACTCCATTTTTTAAATGCTTTTTTAGAAAGTAAGTCAAAAAAAATAATTTTAAATTCGGAAAATTCAGTTGAAATAATTAAAGTGAAAAAATTACATGAAAAAGAGATAAAAGAAAATTATAGAGTTTTTAAAACATTATCTCCAATAGTGGTTAAAGAACATACTAGAGAAAAAGATTTTTATCATTTATTAGATGAAGAAGGGATTAAAGTACTGAAGAAAAATATAATTTTTAATTTAAAAGATAAATTCCCAATAAAATATTTAGAAGAAATTGAGATTATCCCTATTGAAACAAAAAAAACAGTAGTATCGTATTATGGGATAAAAATGCAGGTGACATTAGGAACAATAGGAATTAAAGGTAATAAAGATATATTGACACATTTTTATAAATGTGGTCTTGGTAGTAAAAGGTCAGCTGGATTTTCAATGTTAGATTTAATTGATTAGGAGGAGGATATGAAAACGCAGCTAAAAGATTGTAAATTTAATACAAGGATTGAACCTTATGATTGGAGATGGAGTGCAACTATAGTTGGAATAGTGAAATATTTCAAAAAATATAATCCTGAAGGAATAAAAATAACAAATGATTATATTGAATTTAATATGGAAGAGATAACAGATGAAAAATATATTTTATTTGTCGAAGAACATTTTAGAGACGCCATGCACCATAAAAAAGTTGAAGAACTATTAGGTGAAAAATGGGAAGAAGATGAAAAAAGAATAGAGAAGGTAAATTCTAAAATTTCAAAATCTACCGATAGTAACACCATTATGATTTCAACATTTAAAAATATAAAATATGATGGAACTAACAATATAGAAATTTTAGATATAATAGAAAAAAATAGATTAGAATTGATAAAACAGACGTTTAGAGGTGGAAGAAGTCTTTATTATAATTTCTGTAATGAAAATAATTTACTTTCTGAAGCTGGAAAAACATGTAGATTGAGAGGTTATAGCATAGACATACCTAAAAAAGGGAAATCTATTGCATATAAAAGAGATATGTCTACCTTTGTTTTTCAAGATGATAAGTTATTTGATTTTATCCCATTTGCTTTCTCTAAATCTAGGGAAGCTCTATTTATAAATTGTAATTTTAGAATAGAAGAACTTATAAAATATAATAGTGGTTTAGAAGACTTAGATGAAAATGAAGGGAAAAGTTTAATTACTGCAAGAAGTCAGGTTTTATTTCGAACAAAAATGGCATCATCATTTATAGATTTTGATGTTGAAATTATATCTAAAGATAGAGAAAAAGATTATTTTGAAACCTTATATATAAGAGAAAATGCTATAAAAATTTTTGATAAAATAGACGAGTTAATTCAAAAATCGTTAACCTATCCGTGTCCATATAAAGGTGGTTATATTTCAATAGAAAAAATAGTGACTGATTCTGTATTAAATGAAGTTAAATTAGATAACCTTATTGAAAAATTATTAAAAGAGAATGATAAAAAATATTTGCTAACTAATTTAATAAAAATTAATAACCTGATTTATTTTAAAGGAGAGGATAAAATGACAGAGAAACAAAAAAGTGCATATAGTTCAGCAATGGCAGTTAGAGAGGTATTGAAAGATAGTCCTAATAAGATAAGAGCTTATGAACAGAAATTGATTAGTGCAATAAGTTTAAAAGATTATGAAAAGGTTCAGGAATTAATTTTGCATATTTCAGCATATACACAAGTTAAGATAGGTGTTGCATTAGATTTATTTGAAGATTTTGAAAAAAATAAGAATTTAGCCTATACATTTATAAACGTTTTAGGAGATAAAAAAACAACAGAGAGAAAATAATGGGAGGAATAATGAAAAAAAGAGCATTAACATTAACAGTAGTGGGGAATATTACTTCAAATTATGGTGAGGGACTTGGAAATGTATCTTCTATTCAAAAGGTTTTTAAAAATGGAGATATTTATGCCACTAGAAGTAGAGAAAGTCTAAAAAATGCAATTATGGTTCAAAGTGGAATGTATGATGATTTAAAAGTTACGGTTAATGGAGCTACACAAAAAGCAGTGGATGAAAATTTAAATGTAAGTAATTGTAGAGCTTTAGAAGGTGGCTACATGAATACATCAGTGGGGAAGGATAAACTTACTTATGTACGGAACAGTTCATTTTATTTAACTGATGCAATAGCTTGTGATCCTTTTGTAAGTGAAGCAAGATTTCATAACAATCTATATCTAGCAAATGCTTATGGGAAAGCAAATGGAATAAATCTACAAGATAAAAAAGCAGCAAAAGAGACAGGTCTTATGCCTTATAATTATGAATATGATAAATCATTAAAAATTTATTCAATTACTTTTGACCTTTCAATGATTGGAAAAGATGAAAACTTTAAAGTAGAAGCATCAAAGGAAGAGAAAGCATATAGAGTAAATAGCATTTTAGAAACTATTGAAAATTTAAGCTTGATAGTGAAGGGGAATTTAGATAATTCAGAACCAGTTTTTGTTGTTGGTGGAATGTCTGATAGAATGACACATCAATTTGAAAATATAATAAGAGTAAAAAAAGGAAGATTCCATATTACAGATGATTTGAAAGAAAGAATAGCTAATGGCTATAAAGTAGCTCTATTAGAAGGAGATAACTTTGAAAATGAAATGGAGATAATAAAAGAACTTAATCCAATTAGTATATCTAAGTTTTTTAGAGAACTAAAAGAAGAAGTTAAATCTCATTACGAGGTGTAGCTATGAAAGCATTAAGAATTGTTTTAACTCAAAATGAAGCTCATTATAGGAAAGAAGAGGCACAAACCAATAGAATGACTTATCCTTTACCACCATTTTCAACAATAATTGGTGCTATTCATAGAGCATGTGATTTTAAGGCATATAATCCTATGGATATATCAATACAAGGAAAATATGGTTCTTTGACCAAACAACCTTTTACAAACCACTGTTTTTTAAATTCTGTCATGGATGATAGAGGGATTTTAGTTAGAATGGTAAATGGTGACTATATGTCTTCAAGTTATGAAAAGATTGCAGCAACTAAAAAAAGCCAAGGAAATAGTTTTTTAAAAGGAATTACTTTGGATGTTTTTAATGTAGAACTTCTAAATGAATATAGGGAGTTGAAAAAATTAGGAACAGATATTGTAGAGTTTAAAAAAATTAGGTTAGATAAAATTAAAAATTTATTTAAGAAGAGAAAAAAAACTATTGGAGATAAGAAAAAAAAATTAGATAAAAAATCAGTAGAATTTTTGATATTGAATAAAAGAGAGGAAGAAATTAAAATATTAGAAATTTTAATAGATAATAAATTTAAAAATTTTAAAGAAAATAAGTATGAAAAAGAAATTTCAAGATATCAAGGATTGGTAACATCTTTAGGTTATTATGAGGTATTAAATGATGTGAAGTTGATAATTCATATAAAATCAAGTGATGAAGTATTAAATACAATAAAGAAAAAAATATATAACCTTAAAGCTATAGGAAGAGCTGAAGATTTTGTAGATGTTGAAGAAGTTAAAGAGGTAACTTTATCAGCTGTAATAAATGAAGAGATAAGTTCTAAATATTCTTCATATATAGATATAAATTTGTTGAATAATGAATCTATATTCATTCATAAAAATTCTAAATCAAAAGTTATGGGAACAAAATATTATTTAAATAAAGATTATAGTATTTTAGATAATAAAAGAATTTTTAATAAGAAGAAAGTTTTCTATACTTCAAAATTTAATGTGGATATGGATAGTGATGGAGTTTATTTAGATGAAGAATACATAGTAAATTTTAATTAGGAGTGATTTTTGTGATGAAAACAATGTTAGCAAAGCCTAATAGGACAATTAGAGAACATACTGAGGATTTAAAGAAAAATGCCAGTGAACTATTAAATTATGGATATATAGATGAAGAAATGCATAATCTTCTAACTGTGGCTTGTGAATATCATGATTATGGAAAAGCAAACGAAGAATTTCAAAAGAGGGTTACATCTGAAAAAAGATTGAAATTTAATAATGAAAAGGAAGTAGCACATAATATTTTATCTATATATTTTATAAGTCCAGAAATATTTGCAAACAGAGATGATTATTTAAGGGTATGCTATGCAGTGGGAAATCATCATCACAATACAAGCAACTATGATGAGATATTGAATAAAAAAAGTTTAATAGAAAAGTATTTATTAGAAAATAATCTTAAAAATATAGGTGGACGAACTATCCAGAAAATTTTTGATAAAAATGAATTAGAAATTGATGGAATGAAACAAATTGATATCACAACAGCAAAATTAAAAGGACTTTTACATAAATGTGATTATTCAGCCAGTGGAAATTTTAAAATTGAATATCCAAATAATTTTTTAAAAGCATCTTTAGAAAAGTTAAATTTTGTATGGAATGATTTACAATTATTTGCTATGAAAAACAGTAATCAAAATATAATAGCAGTAGCCAATACAGGGATGGGGAAAACAGAGGCTGGTCTTCTATGGATTGGAGATAATAAAGGTTTTTTTATTCTTCCAATTAGAACAGCAATAAATTCTATTTATGATAGGGTAGTAAAAAATATAATTGATGATAAAATAGAAGAGAGAGTAGCTCTTTTACATTCGGAGTCCTTAGAGTACTATTTTAAGGAGTCTATAGTAGAAGAAGATAAAATTTTAGAATATAAAATTAGAGGAAAAAACTTATCTATTCCATTAACTATTTCTACATTAGACCAACTTTTTAATTTTGTTTATAAATATAATGGCTTTGAAGTTAAATTGGCTACACTTTCTTATTCAAAAATAGTAATAGATGAAATTCAAGCTTATTCTCCAGACTTATTAGCTTATCTTATCTATGGTTTAGAGTGCATAAATAAAGCTGGTGGGAAATTTGCTATTCTTACAGCAACTTTTCCACCATTTATAAGAGAACTTTTAGAAAAAAATATAAAAAATATAAAATTCGGAAAATTTACAGTGGGGAAGGATAGACATAACATTAAAGTATTGGATGAGACTATTAAAAGTTCTAATATTTATAATCATTATTTAGAAAAAAAAGGGAAAACTTTAGTAATATGTAATACGGTGAAAGAGGCTCAGAAAATATTTAAAGAATTAGAAATAAAATTTCAGGAAGAAGAGATAGAATTAAGACTTTTACATTCTAAATTTATTAGAAAAGATAGAAGTGAAAAAGAAAGTTTAATTCTAGATTTTGGAAGAACGGAGAATATAAAAGATGGAATTTGGATATCTACATCTTTGGTAGAAGCAAGTTTAGATATAGACTTTGATTACCTTTTTACAGAATTGAATGATCTTAATGGATTTTTTCAAAGATTAGGTAGAATTAATAGAAAAGGGAAAAAAAGCAATATGTTAAAAGAACCGAATGCATATATTTTTACCAATATAGATAAAAATCTTTTTATAAACGAGAGTGGAACAAAGGGATTTATAGATAAAGATATTTTCAATATTTCTAAAAAAGCTTTGGAAGAAGTTAATGGAGTATTATCTGAAGAATTAAAAGTTAATCTAATTGAAAAATATTTAACTACTGAAAATATTAAAAATTCAAATTTTAAAAAAAGGTACGAAAAAATAAAATATTATATTGAAAGTCTTTATATAGGTGAAAAAGACTTTTCTAAAATACAAAAAGAGTTTAGAAATATAAATTCATATAA
>CAMTIW010000028.1 GCA_947072665.1 uncultured Fusobacteriaceae bacterium
TAAAAATTCGAATTTTTTTATCTTAAAAAATATGACTTTTACAATTGTCTAAAAAAAAATATATTCTTGACTGATTGTATCATTAATTAATACAAAAAACAAGAAAAAATAGTCTATAAAATTAGGTAGTTTTACTTGACTTTTTTTCAATATTAGAGTATATTTTAAGGAGATTAAATAATCAATTAAAAATTAAATTATATAGGAGGGTTTAAATGTACGTAATAGATAAAGAAACTTGTATTGGATGTGGAGCTTGTGAGGGGACTTGTCCTGTAGGAGCTATATCTGCAGATGAAAATGGAAAATATGAAATTTGTGATGCTTGTGTAGATTGCGGAGCTTGTGCTTCTGTATGTCCAGTAGAAGCTATAACAGCGTAGTTTTTTCTAAAAATACTAAAGAGTCCTGAGAGGGCTCTTTTTTTATACATAAATATTTATAAATTAATTATATCACATTTTATTTGAAAGTCAAATATTTTTTTTAAAAATATTTTGTTATATAAATATTTCTTTATTCTAAAATTAAAAAAATGTAATCATAACAAAAAAATATGTTATTAATAATAATATGGTATAATAACTTGATAAAAGAGCTAAGGAATGGTGACCAAATGTTTAAAGATTACAAGATAAGTAGAACAACAAAAAAAGAAGATACTATTATAAAAATAAAAGATGTGAAGATAGGTGGAGATAACTTTGTTATTATGGGTGGACCTTGTGCTGTAGAAAGTAAAGAAATGATTTTTAAGATAGCTGAAGTGGTAAAAGAAAGTGGTGGACAAATACTTAGAGGTGGTGCTTTTAAACCGAGAACATCCCCCTATGATTTTCAAGGATTAGGAAATGAAGGATTAATATATTTAAGAGAAGCAGCAGATGAATATGGGTTATTAGTTGTGACAGAAGTTATGGATACTAAAGATATTGAAATAGTTAAAAAATATTCAGATATTTTACAAGTTGGAGCTAGAAATATGCAAAATTTTGCTCTTTTAAAAGAATTAGGAACTTGTGGTAAACCAGTACTTTTAAAAAGAGGAATGTGTGCTACAATGAAAGAATTTTTAATGTCAGCAGAATACATAATGGCCTATGGAAATAATGAAGTAATACTTTGTGAAAGAGGAATTAGAACCTATGAAACTTTAACAAGAAATACAGTGGATATAAGTGTAATCCCTTTTGTAAAAATACACTCACATCTTCCTATTATAATAGATGCCAGTCATGGAACAGGAGTTAGAAGATTAGTTGAACCAGTTACTTTAGCAGGTGTAATAGCTGGAGCTGATGGAGCTATGATAGAGGTTCATGAAACTCCAGATAAAGCGGTTTCAGATGCGGCTCAGACTCTTAATTTTAAAGAGTTTAAAAAGAGTTGCAAAAAAATAAAAAAATTAGTAGAATTTAGAAAAACTTTATAATTAATAAGGAGCTATATGTTTAAAAAAGAAAAAAAATATTATTATATTGAAAAACTAAGAAATCTAGGCGTTGAAGCAATATATACAACAAAAGATTTTATACAAGAAAAATATAAAACAGAGTTAATACAGGTTCATGGGATTCAAACTCATTCAAAGAATATTTGTATTATAGATGAAGATACAAATATATCAGATATTCCATTTGAAAATACAGATGGAATGATTACAAATAGAAAAGATGTAGTTTTGTATACTAAACATGCTGATTGTCTCGCCCTTTATTTTTATGATACGGAGAACTGCGTCATTGGGTTATGTCATTCTGGTTGGAAAGGAAGTTATGAAGAAATAGGTTTAGAACTTATAAAAAAAATGAAAGAAAAATATAAGAGTAAGCCTGATAGTATAATTGTAGGTATTGGGATAGGAATATCACAGAAAAATTATGAAGTGAGCAAAAGTTTTTATGAAGATTTTAGAAAAAAATTTAGTACAGAAATAATTAGGGAAAGTTTTACGAAAAAAGAAAATAAATATTATTATGATAATGAAGCTTTTAATGATCTTTTAATGCAAAGTTATGGAATAAAAAAAGAAAATATTATAAAGAGTGATTTATGTACCTATGACGACAAGAGTTTTCATTCATATAGAAGGGACAAGGAAAAATCAGGAAGAAATAGAGCATATGTAAATATTATAAAATAATAGGGGTGGAAAACTTTTCTATGGAAGTAAAATTGGGGTTAAGGGAAAAAAAAGAAAGTATTTATAGGGTAGCATTATTTATGGGAGAAATTCTTCTTAAAAATGGAGGTGAAACTTCCAAAGTAGAGCAACTATGTAGAGAATTTTGTGATTCTAAAAAATATTCACATGTAACAATATTTGTAACACCTACGGTACTTATGATAGGTGATGATAGAGCTGATGGGATAACTTTTATGAAGGGAATAAAAGATAGAACAACAAATTTACATAAATTGGTTCTAATAAATCAACTTATATTAAAATTAACAGAAGAAACAGAAATAGATCCAAGTAGAGCATTATTACTTTTAAAAAAAATAGATAGATATGAAATATATTCTATTTTAACAAAACAGATATGGGCTGGAATTGCTTCAGCATCTTTTGTTATGATTTTTAATGCAACTCCAAAAGATGCTGTTATAACTTTTGTAGTTTCAATAATTTCGTTATTTATTTCAAGTTTTATTTCAAAAATGATACCAACAGTAGTACTAGGAACTATTGTAGCAAGTTTTTTTATAGGTATTTCAGGATTATTTACAAAGCATTATGGAATGGCAACATCAAATTATTTTATAATAGTTGGATCAATTTTACCCCATCTCCCTGGTGTTGCTTTAACAAAAAGTGTATCAGATTTAGTATCGGGTGATTTTTTATCTGGAAACTCTAGGATAACAGAATCATTTTTAATAGCAACATCAATAGGAATAGGGGTTGCAGGTGCTCTTAACGTATGGGTTAAATTCGGCGGTGTTATAAATGGATAAAATACCTTTATATCAACATCTGATATATTCTCTTATAACATCTATTGGATTTGCTATATACTTATCCGCTTCCAAAATTGACGCAATAGTTTCAGGTATTATAGGTGGATTAGGTTGGACTTTATATATGATACTTCTAATTAGTACTAAAGAAGTTATATTCCCATATTTTGTTGCCACAATAACAATAGGGGTACTAGGGAATATTTGTTCTAAAATTTGGAAAAAACCTACAATTGTATATGTTCTTCCAGGGATTATTCCTTTAGTACCGGGATATACCATGTATTATACAATGCTATATATTGCAACTGCTGAGTATAAACTTGCAACATCTAAAGGAATAGAAGCAATTTTTATAGCTTTAGCAATAGCTAGTGCTCTTGTAATAACGGAATCTTTGAGAAAAATAACTAATAAAATAATGGATAGTTTAGAGAAAAAAAGAAAAAGATTAAAACTATTAAAAAATACTATACTAAAATAGTGAGGAGAGAATATGTCAAAAATAAATGTTGGGGGTCAAGCTGTAATTGAAGGAGTAATGATGAGAGGTCCTGAGTGTTTAGCAACTGCTGTAAGGAAAGCATCTGGAGAAATTGTGTATAAAAAATTAAAGATATCATCAACAAAAAATAGAATTTTAAAAGTTCCATTTTTTCGTGGTGGAATGATGCTTTTTGATGCTATGGTTATGGGAATAAAAGAGTTAACATTTTCAGCTAATCAGGCAGAAGAAACAGAAGAGGAGCAATTGACAGATAAACAAGCAGTTCTTACTGCATTATTTTCTGTGGGGCTAGGAATTTTATTATTTATAGCTCTCCCTTCTCTTATAAGTAACTTAATTTTTAAAAATAATAGAGTAGCTTCTAATATATTAGAAGCAGGTTTTAGACTGAGCTTCTTTGTCTTATATATTTGGATTATATCTTTTTCAAAAGAAATAAAAAGAGTTTTTCAATATCATGGTGCAGAACATAAAGCTATTTTTGCCTATGAAAATGATTTGGAATTAAATCCAGAGAATTGTCAAAAATTTACAACTCTTCATCCTAGATGTGGAACAAGTTTTTTACTTATTGTAATGCTAGTCTCTATTATTGTTTTTGGAGGTATGGACTTTATACTTCCAATTCCTACAAATATTATTCAAAAAATTGGAATGAGAGTAGGGCTTAGAATATTGTTTATGCCTATTATTGCTGGAATTTCATATGAACTACAGAGATATAGTAGTAAGCATTTAGAGAATCCATTTATAAAATTTTTAGCATCACCTGGACTGGCACTTCAAAAGATAACTACTAATGAACCTGATGATTCCCAAGTAGAGGTTGCAATTGTAGCTTTAAAATTAGCTATTGGAGAAGAAGTTTTAAATGCTAGAGAAGTTTAAAAATAAAAAAAGTAGTAACTCTTTCTAAAGAGTCACTACTTTTTTTGCAATATACTTATTTTTCTTCCAGTATAGTTTCAAATTGTTTTTTTTGTTTTTCAAAATCATCTTTAAGTTTTTGTCTTTTTTCAGAGATATTATTCAATTTAGAGCCAGATTCAGACTCTTTTTTTTCTAAATGTTTATTTTGGACAATTTCAATTACTTCCATCATTTTCTTTTGAATATGAGCATATCCAACATCTTTAATATGAGGTAACTTACAATCAGAACAATCTTTTATACCATGGGGGGTATATTTAAAATTACCTCCACAATTTTCTCCTAGCATATAAATAGGGCAATAACAAAATAAACAGTTAAATTCTTCTTTATTTTTAAAATCATGGCAAGGAAAAAATTCACAAGTACAATTGTTAAAAAATTTATAATTATTCATAAAAACTCCTAATCAATATATTAAAAAAGAAATAAAATTATAAATAAAGTGGGAATTTAGAGCAAAGATGATTAACTTGTTTCCCAATTTCCGATAGTTTTTCTGAATCTTGAATATTAGCAATAACAGATAAAATAAATTCGGCAACTTCTTTCATCTGTTCCTCTTCCATTCCACGTGTTGTAAGAGCAGGAGTACCTATTCTTATACCACTAGTAATCATAGGAGATTGGGTATCATATGGGATTCCATTTTTATTAACAGTGATATGAGCTTTTCCTAAGGCTATTTCGACTTCTTTTCCTGTTAAATTTTTAGAACTTAAATCAACTAAAAACATATGATTATCAGTTCCGCCACTAACTATTCTAAGTCCACCTTTTTCAAGTTCTTTTGCTAAAAATTGAGCATTCTTAATAACTTGTTTTTGGTAAGTTAGAAATTCAGGTTTTAAAGCTTCTTTGAATGAAACTGCCTTGGCTGCGATAATATGCATTAAAGGTCCACCTTGAATTCCAGGGAAAATATTTTTATCAATTTTAATAGCAATTTCTTCTGAGTTAGTTAAAATCATACCACCTCTAGGACCTCTTAAAGTTTTATGAGTTGTAGTTGTAACAACATCAGCATATGGGAATGGGCTAGGATGTAAACCAGTAGCTACAAGTCCTGCTATATGAGCCATATCCACCATAAGTAAAGCTCCTACTTCCTTGGCTATTTCACTAAATTTTTTGAAGTCAATAGTTCTACTATATGCACTTGCACCAGCCACAATAAGTTTAGGTCTTAATTCTAATGCTAGTTCCCTTACATTGTCATAATCTATGGTTTCACACTCTTTTTTTACACTATAGCCATAAAATTTATATTCTTTTCCTGAGAAGTTAACATTTTTTCCATGAGTTAAATGTCCACCATGATCAAGTTTCATTCCTAAAACAACATCTCCAATAGAAAGTAAAGCTTTATATACTCCCATGTTAGCAGAAGAACCGCAGTGAGGTTGCACATTTACAAATTTACAGTTAAAAAGTTCTTTAGCTCTGGATATCGCTAGTTTTTCAGCTATGTCAACAAATTCACAGCCACCATAATATCTTTTATCAGGATAACCTTCAGCATATTTATTTGTCATAACAGAACCTGCGGCTTCTAAAACAGCAGTGGAAACAAAATTTTCTGAAGCAATAAGCTCTAAACCATTATTTTGTCTTAATTTTTCATTTTCAATAGCGTCAAAAATATCTTTATCAACTGAAAAAATACTATTTATATTCATTTTTAAACCTCCTAATTATTTTAGTATAGTGAGTCTAATATAATTATACAACATTTATACGAAATAATGAAAAAAACTTTAAAATCTATATGTTGATTTTTTTTTTACTTCCTGTATAATTTTATAATGAAGAGTTTTAATTAGGAGGAAAAAGTAATGAAACGAGGTTGGTTAGAAATAAATTTAAATAAGCTTAAAAATAATTATAATATAGCAAAAGAAAAAGCAGTGGGAAAAGAAATTATGGCAGTTGTAAAAGCTGATGCCTATGGTTTAGGTGCATGTAAAATATCTGAAACATTATCAAGTTTAGGAGTAAATATCTTTGGGGTAGCCTGTATAGAAGAAGCACTAGAGCTTAGAAAAAACGGATTAAAAAAAGAAATTTTAATTTTAGGAGTAATAAATTTTACAGATTATAAGTTAGCTTTTGATAATGACATTCAATTGACAATTTCTTCTTTTGATGAGTTGGAATATTTAAGGAAAAATAATTTTAAAAATCCTAAAATTCATATAAAAATAGATACTGGAATGGGGAGAATAGGATTTTTAAATGATGAAATTTATTATTGGATAAAAGAAAATAATAAAAAATTAAATTTTGAAATAAGAGGTATTTTTTCACATTTCTCTTGCTCTGATATAGAATCTGAGGATGATTATACAATGAAACAAATTAATAAGTTTAAAATATATGAAAATATAGAAGGAATAAGATATACTCATATTCAAAATAGTGCAGGAATTATTAGATTTAATAATTCTTGTAATGGAAATTTAGCAAGGGCTGGAATGTTACTTTATGGTTATACAAGTTTAGATACTAGGATAAGTCCAATATTAAAATTTAAGACCATAGTAAGCCATATAAAAAAAGTCCAAGAAGATAGTTATATTTCTTACGAAAAAACTAAATTAGTAAAAAAAGGAACAGTTATATGTACTATACCAATAGGATATGCAGATGGTTATGATAGAAGATTTTCAAATAGAGGTTATGTTTTTATTAGAGGTGTAAGATGCAATATTTTAGGAAGAGTTTGTATGGATGCAACAATGATTGAACTACCAGAGGTTCTATATAAAGAAATATCAATTGGAGAAGAAGTAGATGTATTAGGTGATAATCCACTACAACAATTGTCTGATGTTGGAATATCACCATATGAATTTTTATTATTTATTTCAAAAAGAGTAAAACGAAATTACATAGAAATTATTTAAATAAAGTTGGAAGAGTTGCTAAAATAGTATAAATAAGTATGATAAAAATCATGTCGTATTTACTTGTACGATTTTTCTTTTCTGACATAATAGAAAATAGAATTGATAAAATATAAGCAACTGAAAATGAATAAATATCGTTAATATCAAATGTTCCAATTATTTTTCCATGTCCTCCAAAATATAGCTGGAAAAATTCAAATCCAATCATAAATAAAAAAATAAGAGTAAAAATAATAAAATTGGAAAAAAAGTAAAGAGAGGAGTATAAAAGAGCAATACCAAATGAAAATAACCAAAGACCATCTGGAAGTGCATAAATAACCCAGTTTGGAAAAAAACTTCTAAAAGATAATGCTAATTCTCTAAAATTCATTATGTGTATATGAATATTTAAAAATTTAAAAAAATTAAAATAAAATAGAGATTTACTTCTGAATGTGAGGTAAATAAAAAAACCTAATAAAATTGGGAAAATAGTAAGAAATAATTTTTTTTTATTCATAAATTTATCACTCCAAAAAATATTATAAAGATTTTATAATTTTATATTAATGATATTTTAGTTTAAATGTATATAAAATGCAAGAAATATATTGACATCAAATGATAAATGAGTTACTATAACTCATGTGACTGAATGGTCATTAATAGAAAAAGAGGAGTTTAATATGACAAGGGAAGAAAGAAAAATCGATAAAAAAGAAAGTATTATCAATTCGGCGAAAACTCTTATTTTGGAAAATGGATATCAAAAAATAACTGTGGAGGATATAACCAATAATATTAACATAGCTAAGGGAAGTTTTTACACATATTTTGCATCTAAAGAAGATTTATTAAATGGTATGTTAGAAGAAATATTAAAAAATGCTGAAAATAGAAAAGAAGAAATTTTAAGTAAAAAATATACCTTGGAAGAAGCAATTCTATATAGCGTAGAATCTAGATTTAATGTGGATGAAAATAAAATTAAAACTATGTTAATAATATTAAGTTTAACATATAATTTTGAAAAATTATGTCTAAGAACAAGGAAAAAACTAATATCTATAAGAGATAAAAATATAGAAACTTGGTTAGAAATAATTGAAAATGAGTTTGGAACAGAGGGAAAAGAAATAAATGAAGAATATGCTATTTTAGTTGAAGAAATATTATTTTCTGCTCTGAAGAAAAATCTATATTATAGTGAAATGGAAGAGGAAGTTGGAATGTATACAAAAGATATAGATTTGGTATATAAGAGAGGGAATACTGAAAAAATAAAAAAAGAAATTAAATTTATATATAGAATAATTTTAAATATTTTAAAAGGAGAAAGATAGTTATGTGGAAAAGAATTTTATTTGTTTTAACATTGATTACATCTACTTTATTTGCTAAAACTGTAACTTTAGATGAAGCTATTAGTTCAGCTATGAAAAATGCTAAAAATGTTAAAGCAGCAGAAAAAGATATTGAAATTTCAAAATTGGATTTAAGTTCAGCTTTTAAAACAGCACTCCCATCTGTTGTTTATAATGGGCAATATCAAAAAGGTGAGTATGAAAGAAATATGGATAAAGGAAAGGATTTTAAATCTAAGACAGGATACACTCAGTCCATTGGAATAACACAACCTATATTTCAAGGTGGATCAATAATTGGAGCAATAAAGGGAGCAAAAATTTATGAATCAACATATAGATTAAAATATATTGCACAAACAAGAGATACTCGTTTAGATGTAGTAAAAACATATTCCACAATAGTAAAAGATGAAAGAGATTTAGATGCATTCTATGCTTCAAAAAAAGAATTAGAAGCTAGACATTCAAAACAAAAAATTCAGTTGGATATGAGATTGATAACTAAAACAGATTTATTGAAAACTGAGTACGCTTTATTAGAAGTGGAATCAAAAATAATAGGAAGTATTAATAGTATAAAAGTTGAAAAAGAAAATTTGAAATTACAAATGGGATTTACTTCAAATGAAACTGTTGAAGTTATAAGTTTTAATATTCCAGATAGTTTAACAGAGAATATAGATTTTGAAAAGGATAAAAATCAAGCTAAAGAAAAGAGTATTGAAGCTTTAATAGCAAAAAATAGTGTTGATTTAGCTGGAGTTCAAAAAGTTATAGTGAGATCAGATATGTTACCTAAAATAGATGCCTTTGGTAAATATGGGACATTTATAGAACAAAAAAAATATAGAGATTCAATAGATGATGGAGAATGGAGAGCTGGAGTAGCAGTTACATGGAATATATTCCAGTTTGGAAAAGATTATGATAGATATAAGGCAAAAGGTCTTGAAGAGGATAGAGAGTTAATAAAGGAAAGTAAAGCTAAAGATGACATAGACTTAAAAGTAACCAGTGCGTATTTAGATTTATTGAAATTTGAAAAAATTAAAGACTCAAAACATAAAGCGATGCTTGCAGCAGCTGAAAATTATACCATGGATAAAGAGAGATATGATGCAGGATTAATTTCTACTATTGATTTTTTAGCTTCAGAAAATCAATGGAGAGAATCAAGAGTTAACTATAATGGAGTTGTAAATGATTATTATTACTATTATGAAAAATATAGATCTTTACTAATATAGAAAAAGGAGAAAATTAATGAAAAAATTTTTTTATGCAATATTAATGAGTGTTTTAATTTTATCAGGTTGTGGAAAAAAAGTAGAAGAAGAAAAAATTGTACCACCTAAACAAGTTGTAACAATGGAAATAAAAACTAAAGAAATTGTTGATCAATATGATGGTAGTGCAGTAGCTATATCTAAGAATAAAATAAATCATATAATTGATACAGCAGGTACTGTTGTAAAATTATATAAAAAAAATGGTGAATCAGTAAAAAAAGGTGATTTGGTTATAAAATTAAAAGATTCGACAACAGAAGCTGATTATCTTTCTGCAAAAGCAAATTTAGAATCAGCAAAATCAACACTTTCTACAACTACAAATAATTTTAAAAAATATCAAATTTTATATGATAAACAATTAGTATCAGAAACTGAATATTTAGATTATAAAAATAGATATACAGATTCTCAAGGAGCTTTTTTAGCTAAAAAAGCTCACTTTGAAGATGCTAAAGATAACTTTGACAAACTTACAAGAGTGGCTTTAACTGATGGTGTGGTTGGAAATTTATTTGTAAAAATAGGAAATGATGTAAAAAAAGGTAATTTATTATTTACAGTGGTAGATGAGACAGAAATAGAGGTATCAGTTGATTTTCCAGGTAAATGGTTTTCTAATATAAATTTAGGTGGAGAAGCAGTTGTTGAAGTTTCTGATTTAGGTGGAAAGACATTTAAAAGTTATATTAAAGAAATAAATCCAGTGGCAGATCCTGAAACAAAAAAATATAAAGTTAAATTAGGAGTTCCAAATATAGATTCTTCAATAAAAGATGGAATGTATATAAAAGCTACAGTACCAGCAGGAAAAAGAAATGTATTAGTGGTACCAGAAAAAGCAGTTTTAGTTAGATCTCTACTTAGCTATATATATGTGGAAAAAAATGGTGTAGCTAAAAGGGTAGAGATAATTTCAGGAACTATAAATTCACCAATGATTGAAATATCTTCAAATGAAATTAAAGAAGGGGATAAAGTTGTTGTAGATGGATTATTCGGCTTAAATGATGGAGATAAAATTAAAGAAACACTAGAAAAATAAAAGAGGGTGAAAATAAAAATGACACTAGCTGGATTAGCCATAAAAAGACCAGTAGCAACTACAATGTTTATGATATCCATGATATTTTTAGGTTTTGTAGCATTGTTTACACTAAAAACTGAGTTATTGCCAAATATGAATATTCCCTTTATAATGATAGAAACAAAATGGGAAGGAGCAGTACCAGAGGATGTAGAAAATCAAATAACTAAAAAAATAGAAGATGTTCTTCCCAATGTAGAAGGGATAAAAAAGCTTAGATCTACCTCATCATTTGGTAGATCAGCTGTAATAGCAGAATTAGATTTTGGAGCAGATGTAGATGCTAAAAAAGGAGAAATTCAAACAGAAGTAGATGCGATAAAAGGAGATCTTCCAAGTACTTCCACAGAGCCTACGATAAAAAAACTTCAAGTTGGAAGAGGGGTTTCAACAATGCAGATGATTTTATCAGGACCTAATATAGTTGAACTTTCAACCTTTGTTGAAGAATATGTAAAACCTAGATTCCAAAGAATACAAGGTGTTGGGGGACTAGATATTACAGGAGTTGCAGCAAAACAAATTCAAATTCAATTTGATAGTAATAAATTAAGTGGTTATAATTTAACACCAACTGAATTATATAATTTAATTCAACAATCCAGTGTTAATCTACCATTGGGAGTTATTAATACAGGTGGAAAAGATGTTGTTGCAAGATTTGTAGGTGAATTTTCTCAAATTGATGATTTTAAAAATATGATAATAAAATCAGGAGGTAGAACTTTAAGATTAAGAGATGTAGCTGATGTGATATTAACTACAGAAGATGTATCTTCCTTAGCAAAAATGAATGGAGGATATGGTATTAGTATTGGAGTAAATAAAACAACCTCTGGAAATACCTTAGATATCAATGAAGTGGTTAAAAAAAATATAGAAGAATTAAAATTATATGCTCCGGCTGGAGTGAAATTTAATATAATTTTTGATGCTACAGAAAAAATAAAAGATTCTATAAATGGTGTTAAAAATAATGGTTTTTCAGGATTAATACTAGCTACTATAGTATTACTTGTTTTCTTAAAAAATATAAGAGCAACTTTACTTATAACATTTGCTCTACCAATTTCAATAATGTTTACTTTTGTTTTCCTATATTTTCAAGGAATAACGATAAATTTAATATCTCTTATGGGACTTTCAATAGGAGTAGGTATGCTAACGGATAACTCAGTAGTAGTTATAGATAATATATATAGACATATATCAGAGCTTAAAAAAACTGTTAAGGATGCAGCAGAAGATGGAGCAACTGAAGTAAGTATAGCTATAATAGCATCAGCTTCAACAACAATGGTAGTTTTTATCCCAATATTATTTATACCAGGTTTTGCAAGAGAAATATTTAGAGATCTATCATATGCAATAATTTATTCAAACCTAGCAGCAATTATAGTTTCATTAACACTTATGCCAATGGTTGCAAGTAGATTTCTAAATCCTAAAATAAATGTGGCAGCTGAGGGTAAAATTTTTAAAAAAGTTAAAGAAAGATATAAAAAATTATTAAATTTAGCTTTTAATAATAAAAATAAAACAATTTTAGTTGCTATAGGAACTTTTATAGGAATTATGATAATAGGATTTAAAGTTGTTAAGATAGAATTTTTTCCAAATCAGGATTCAGGAAAATATTCAATAGTTGCAGAGCTTCCAAAAGGAGTATCAATAGAGACTGCAGAAGAAATTTCTGAAAAACTAGAAAAAATAGCAAAAGAAAATGAGTATACCAAGAGTTACACTACACTTGTAGATAAACAGAAAGTTATTGTTAATATAGATATTGGACCTAAATCAGATAGAAAAATTTCTATTTTTGATCTTCAAAATGATATAAGACCACAAATGGAAAAAATTCTAGATATAAAACCAACAATAGCAAACGATTTCCAAACTGATGCACCAGGTAAGGATGTTCAATTTAGAGTAACAGGTGATAATTTAGACGAAATAACTGATGTTGTTTTAAAAATGCAAGAAGCAATAAAAGGAAAAGAAGGTCTTGTTGATATATCAACAACAGCTGAACCAGGAAATACAGAAGTTAGAGTTATGATGGATAGAGATAAGTTAAATAGTTATGGAATTACTCCAGCAGAACTTGGAAAAACTATTTCTTACTCTTTATTAGGTGGAAATAGAGGTCAAGGTCAAACTGTAACTGTAAAAACAGGAACAGAGGAAATAGATGTTTTAATAAGAATGTCTGATGAAGATAGAAGAAAAATTTCAACATTGGATCAAATAAATATAAGGACAGCTGATGGTAATTTTATTAAAGTTTCAGATGTTGCAAGATTAGGTATGGCAGAAGGAAAATCAGAAATAAAAAAAGTTGATAAAATATATTCAGTTTCTATAGATATAAATGATGGTGGTGTAGGATTGAAAAAGATTCAAGATACATTAGTTGATACTTTTAATGGTATAGAAAAATCTAAAACTATAGGATATCAATGGGGTGGACAATCTGAATTAATTGCAGATGCTACACTACAAATGGGAATGGCTTTAATAATCTCAATATTCTTAATATATGCAATATTAGCTTCACAATTTGAAAACTTTACCTTACCATTTATTATAATAGGTTCAATTCCATTAGCTATGATTGGAGTTTATATAGGTCTTATTATTACTAATAAACCCTTTGATATGATGGTAATGATAGGAATTATAATGCTAGCAGGAACAGTTGTAAATAATGCAATAGTTTTAATTGACTATATAGAAATTTTAAGGGAGAGAGGAGAAGAAAGAGATTTAGCAATTAAAGAGGCTTGTGCTACAAGACTTCGTCCTATTCTCATGACAACCATGACAACTGTATTAGGAATGGTTCCAATGGCATTAGGAATAGGAGAAGGTGCAGAAATTTATTCAGGAATGGCTATAACAGTTATGTTTGGATTATCTTTTTCAACACTTCTAACTCTTGTTGTTATACCAATTTTATACGTTTTAGTAGAGGACTTTAATAATAAAATATTCGCTTTTATAAGTAAATTTAGTTCAAAAATAAATTAATAGGGGGAGTTTTCATGGAGAATAAGACTATTAAAAACAAATTTGATAAAAATGGTGACTATGATCGTGAATATATGGATGCAGGATTTAAGCAAATCTCGATATTTATAAATGGCAACCAAAAGAATAATTTAGTTGATTTTTTAGATAGTATTAAATTTTATGGGTATGCAATAGTAAAGGATGTAGAAACAAGTTGGGAAGGGTCGAAAAGACATAGGAAAACTCATGCTTGGCCAGGTGCAGATTGTATATTTTTTATGACAGTTCATCATGAAAATGTAGAGGGTATGATAAAAGAATTAAAAAAATATAGAATGACAATGCCTGAAAATATAATTTTTGCAGTGGCAATATCACCCATTGATAAAATTATACCAGATTTATACAGAATGGAAATATAATATTAAATATAGAAACAGGAGAATCTTAAGAATAATTCTCCTGTTTTTACTATTTTTTAAAGAGTTTACACTCTTTATACTCCTCTTTTTGAGCATTTTTATAAGTACAGGTTCCCATGATGGATTTACATTTAACAGTAAAATAATCATCATCATATGAAATACCAATAGAATTGGGACAGGCTAAAATTGGGTACTCTAAGATAAATGCATCTTTTTCCCAATCTGTAATAATATAAGTTTCCATTTTTCATTCTCCTAAAATTTTTTTTATAAATCCTCTGTGTCAATAATTAAAGTTACTGGTCCATTATTTAAAAGTTCTATTTTCATATCTGCTCCAAATACTCCACATTTAAGTGGGATAGAGTGTTTTATGATTTCATCTTTGAACTTTTCATAGAGTGGAATAGCAATCTCAGGTCTAGCTGATTTAATAAAACTGGGTCTTTTTCCTTTTCTACAATCACCGTAGAGAGTGAATTGTGAAACTAAAAGAATTTCTCCTTGAATATCTTTAAGTTCTTTATTCATTTTACCATTTTCATCTTCAAAAATTCGAAGTCCACAAATTTTATCAGCTAACCATTTTACATCTTTTTCATTATCGGTATCTTTTATTCCAAGAAAAACTAAAAATCCATTATTAATTTTTCCAACAATCTCATTTTCAATACAAACTGAAGCATGAGAAACTCTTTGTACTATAGCACGCATAAGAAATCAACTCCTAATTAAAATATTTATGTTAACAATTTATTTTATAGTATTATATAAAAAGTTTCAACCATTATTAAATTTAATGATATAATAAGTTATAAAAAATTGAGAATAAGGAGAAGAAAATGCATAGAGAAGTTATATTAGATGAGTTTGCAAAAGTTATTAATTCAGATAGATATCAGTATACAGAAAGTGATGTTTTATTAGCCCAGGGTTTTCAAGAGAAGGAAGCAGTTTTTGATATGTTTTTTCGTAGTACTGAAGACGGAGGGTTTGCAGTAGTTTCAGGAGTTCAAGAAGTTATTTATTTAATAGAGGTATTAAATGGAACCTCTAGTGAAATAAAAAGAAAATATTTTGAAAAAGTGATTAAAGAGAAAGATTTAGTTGAGTATCTAGTTAATATGAAATTTACAGGAAGTGTTTTTGCCATGAGAGATGGAGAGATAGCCTATCCTAACGAACCAATTATAACAATTAAAGCTCCACTTATTCAGGCTAAAATATTAGAAACACCTATACTTAATATAATGAACATGCAAATGGCTATAGCTACAAAAGCCTCTAGAATAACAAGAGCAGCCTATCCAACAGAAGTATTAGCCTTTGGAAGTAGAAGAGCTCATGGCTTTGATAGTGCAGTTGCAGGCAATAAGGCAGCTATCATTGGAGGTTGTAGCACACATTCCAACTTAGCAACTGAATATAAATATAGTTTACCAAGCGTAGGGACAATGTCGCATTCCTATATACAAACCTTTGGAGTAGGAAAAGGAGCAGAAAAATTATCCTTTGATGCATTTATAAAATGTAGAAGAGAAAGAGAAGCAAATGCTTTATTTTTACTGATTGATACGTATAGTACTTTAAAAATAGGAATAAAAAATGCCATAGCTGCATTTAAAGATGCAGGGATAGATGATAATTATAATGGAAGTTATGGAATTAGAATAGACTCTGGAGATTTAGCTTATCTTTCTAAAAAAGTAAGAAAAGAACTTGATATGGCAGGTTTATGTAAGGCTAAAATAATTTTAACAAACTCGTTGAATGAGGATGTAATTAAAGCTCTTAAAGAACAAGAAGCATCTGTAGATATTTATGGAGTGGGAGATGCTATTGCAGTGAGTAAATCAAACCCTTGTTTTGGAGGTGTTTATAAAATAACTGAAATAGACAATGAGCCTGTAATAAAGCTTTCAGAAGATGTTATAAAAATATCTAATCCTGGTTTTAAAGAAGTTTATAGGATTTATGATAAAAATGGTGAAGCTTATGCGGACTTAATAACTTTAGCAAGAGGGGATAAAGATACTGAAAAATTAACTCTAGGGGAAGATATATTTTTGAGAGATGAAAGTTTTGAGTTTACTAATAGTACAGTTTTAAAAGGAGAATATACTTATAAAAAGTTATCTATAGAATTTGTTAGGAATGGAGAAATAACTGATGATTACTGGAAACTTTTAGATATTAATCGTTCTAAAAATTATTATTTAGCCAATTTAGAAAAAATATCTCCAGAGAGAAAAAGATTAGAAAATCCTCATAAATATAAAGTGAATTTATCTTTAGACATGATTGAATTAAAATATGATCTTATAAAAAAATTAAAAAAAGAAATTATAGAAGCATAATATAAAAGCACTCTAATTAAGAGAGTGCTTTTATAAGAAGTCTAGCAGTAGCTATATTTGTAGCGATGGGAATAGAATGAACATCAGCAAGCCTAATTAAAGCTGATATATCAGGTTCGTGAGGTTGAGATGTTAAGGGGTCTCTTAAAAAGAAAATTCCTTTAATTCTATCCATTGCAATTTCTGCACCAATTTGCTGATCTCCACCCAATGGTCCTGATTGGTATCTATGAATAATAAGACCAGTAGCTTGAGAAACAAGTTTTCCAGTTGTTCCAGTTGAGCATATTTCCTCCTTAGAGAAAAATAAAAGGTTTTCTTTAACAAATTCAATCATAAGATTTTTCATATTATCATGTGCTATAATTGCTATTTTTTTCATCAATACACCCCCAGTATAAGTAATAATATTATACAATTAAATAAGAATTTTATCAAATATAAAAAAAGGATGGTAATTATAATAATGAACTTTAAACCAATAGAATTTATAGATAGAAAAACAGGAGAAAAAAAAATAGAAAAAGTTCCAGGTGAAAATTTTTTAAAATTTCTTTATTATAATCCTTTAGGAGAATTATCTTTAGAGGCAATTGTAAAAAGAAAATTTTTAACAGCTTTTTATGGCAAACAAATGGATAAAGAAAAATCTATAAATAAAATTCAAAGCCTTATAGATGAGGCAGGAATTAATATGGAGGAATCTAAGAAAAAAAAATCGGAATTTAAAACATTTAACGAGTTTTTTATTAGAGAATTAAAAAATGGAGCAAGGACAATAGATGAAAATGAAAATCATTTGGTTTCCCCAGCTGATGGAAAAATATTTGCATATAAAAATATAGATGAAGTATCAAATTTTTTTATAAAAGGGGAAGAGTTTAATCTGGAAGATTTTTTTAAAGACAAGATATTAGCAGAAAAATATAAAGAAGGAACACTTATTATAATAAGATTAGCTCCTGTAGATTATCATAGATTTCATTTTCCAACTTCAGGAATAATAAATGAAAGTAAAAAAATTCAAGGTTATTATTATTCAGTTTCTACCTATGCAATAAGAAAAAATTTTAGAATATATTGTGAAAACAAAAGAGAGTATTCTATATTAAAAACAAATAAGTTTGGAGATATAATAATAGCTGAAATAGCAGCTACTATGGTGGGTGGAATAAAACAGACATATAGAAAGAATACAGAAATAAAAAAAGGAGAAGAGAAAGGCTATTTCTTTTTTGGAGGTTCGACTACTATTTTATTATTGGAAAAAGGCAAGATAGTTTTGGATAATGATATTTTAGAAAATAGTCAAAATAGTTTAGAGACAAGAGTATTAATGGGTGAAAAAATAGGAGTATCTATATAGATGGAGAAAATTAAAGCAAGATATTTTAGAATGGGTGATTTAGTAATTTATATATTTTTTATATGTTTTTTTATATATTTGGGACTAAATATTTTACAAAAAGAAAATTTTAAAGCTACAAAAATAGAAATATATGTAAACGGAAAATTAAAATTTGTTCAAAAATTGCAAAAAGAGCAGAAATATATGTTTGTAGATACGGATATTGGAGGAGTTGAGGTAGAGTTTTTGGATAATAAAGTTAGGGTAATCAGTTCTAATTCTCCAAAAAAACTTATAGTAAAGCAAGGATGGATTCAAAATCCAGGAGATTTATTAATAGGAATTCCAGATAAAACAGTTATTAAAGTAGTAGGAGAAGGAGAGGATGAATTAGATTATGTGGCAAGATAAAATGAAAAAAGGATTATCTTTAAAGATATTTTTAATATTTGTATCAGTTGTTTTAGTACAGAGTTTTTTACAGAATGGAGAAGAATTAAAAAATATATTAACAACGATTACAGGGTATATAGCACCTTTTATATATGCAGTTTTTTTAGCTATAATATTACACCCTTTATCTGTAGTATTGGAAGAAAAAATGAAAATGAAAAGGATTATAGCTATATTAATAGCGATAATAATTGTTTTTATAAGTATATTTGCACTTTTTGGAGCTATTATTCCAGGCGTGGTATCAAGTGTGAGTGATATCTCAGGTAGAACACCAGAGATAGAGAGTAAGCTTCAAGACTGGGCTATGAAATTGATTGAATTTTTAAAAGTTAAAGGTATTGTAATGTTGGAACCTGGAAAATTAAAAGATTTATTTGATAAATATGTACAGGGAAATACTGTTATGTTAACAGGGTTATTTAAGTCTTTAAGCCTCAATATATTAAGTGTTTTAATTGTATTTGGACAAGTTTTGATAGGACTTATTATAGCAGTATTCTTTATTTTAGATAGAGAATATTTTGAGCGATTAATACATAATACTATGTATATTTTTTCTGATAAAAATAAGGCAGAAGAAACAGTTTATTTTTTAGATCAAGTTAGAAAAATATTTCTAAATTATCTTTGGGGGAAAGCTTTGGTATCAGCTTTAGTAGGAGTACTTGTTTTTATAATGCTCATAGTAACGAAGGTTCCTTATGCAGGATTAATATCTATTTTAATAGGTGTAGGGAATATGGTACCATATGTAGGTGCTCTAGTGGCTATGGCCATTGGTGGGCTTTTAGTATTAATAGCTGATCCAACAAAAATATGGTTTTTAATATTAGCAAACTTTCTTGCAAATCAAGTGGAAGGAATATATTTAAGCCCTAAAATAATTGGAAAAACAGTGGGATTAACAAGTTTTTGGGTAATATCTGGAGTATTGATTGGAGGAGCCATAATGGGACCATTAGGAATGATTTTTGGGGTGCCTGCTATAGGTGTTGTAAAGTTAATATATAATATAAGACTTAGAAAAAAAAATGAAAAAGAATAAATATTGTAATAATATTTTAAATATGATAGAATGGTTTCAATAGAGTACTCAGTGTATTCTTATAAAATATTAAAGGAGTTAGAGATGAAAAAAGTATTGTTAGGATTAATGTTAGTTCTATCAGTGGCATCTTTTGCTGGAATGAATGATGTAAAAGAGAATAATTTAGAGATGGGAATTTCAAAGAATTATAATGTTATAAAAGATGGAGCAAAAGAAATAGCAATAAAAGATGTAGATGTGGATATAGATAGAGATAGAACAAAAATTGAAATAGAATTATATGATGGAACAGGTGATATTTCATCTTTAGTTTTAGAAAATTATTCAAAAGAAATAGCTGACTTCGCAAGAAAAGATTTAGGAAATAAAAATCAAGTTCTAGTAGAAATAGAAATAGATAGAGACGGGATTTTAGGAGATAAAAGATTAATAAAAAAATTATTTTAAAATAAAAAAATGGGAGAGAAATCAAATGATTTTTCTTCCATTTTTTTTTATTAAATAAGAAAATAGATAAAAGAAATAGCTAAAATAATTTGAGCTACACCAATTATTCCACCAGCTAATAAAGCTTTAGGACCTTCATGAATAATCTTATCTATCTTTATTTTAAGTCCTATACCAGCAAGAGCTACAATTTCAAAAAGAGAACTAAGAGTATGTGAAAGATTTCCAAAAAAAGTTGGAATATATTTGAATGTTGCTAGTACTGATAAAAATAAGAATCCTTTAATATACCAAGGAATATTAAATATTTTAATTTTTTCATTACTGTTATTATTTTCTATATTTTCTGGTTTGCTATTTTCTTTTTTTTCTAAGTGGGAAAAAATTATTAAAACAACAGTCATAAAAATAATTCTCAATATTTTAAATTCAGCTGCAAGGATAACAACATCTGTTCCCATCATAGCGGCAGCACCTATAACTTGTCCGACCGATTGAAGAGTTCCCCCAATTAAAGCTCCTGATTGAAGCACAGAGCTATTATAAAGCATGGGAGCCACAACCAAAGGAAGGATAAACATTAAAAAAGTTCCAGTAACATTTACAGTGGTAATAGCTATTCCAAATTCAGTAGGATCGGGTTTTAAAACTTTTGAAGATGCACTTACAGCTGAAGAGCCACAAACAGCATTACCAGCACCCATAAGTAAAGAAAATTTTCTACTAAATCCTAATTTTTTACATATGAAGAAAGAAACTATAATTGTTGTTCCCATTTGTAATATTATAAAGGTAAATCCTCCAAAACCAAGTTTAGCAATGGTGTCTAATCCTAAATTAGCACCTAATAATACTATGGAATAATTAAGAAGTTCACCTTCACAAAAGGAAGCACCACTTAGATATCTATGAGATTTAAAAACTGTATTTCCCAAGATAATACCTAAAATAATTGCAAAAGGAGCAGCACCTAATGTAGGAAAATACAACTTTCCTATAAAAATAGATAAGATTCCTAGAATGGTACTAACAAAAATTCCAGGAAAATAGTTTATTAAAATTGAATCAAAATTTTTTTTAATCATTTAAGTCCCCTATGAAGTAATTTATATATATGTAGTAGTATATAGTATAATAAAAATTATGTCAAGAACAAACTGAACTTATGTTCAAATTATTGTTGACATATTTTCATAAAAAGGTTAATCTTGAATATAAATGAATATTATACTATAATATTCTATATATTTAAGATCAGGAGGGTTTATGAATTGTAGGGATAAAAAAAGTGAAATTAAAAAGATTTCAACAATATTATTTGCAACGAAAGGAATAAAAAACACAACAATAAGAGATATCGCTAAAAGTTTGGGAATAGCTTTAGGAGGTATTTACTATTATTATAAAAGTAAAGAAGAATTACTCTGTGAAATAATAAACGATTCTATTGAAAATAGAAAAGAATTTTTAAAAAAGATAGAGGAGTCCAAAGGAACTTTTGAAAATAAGTTAAAGAAGATTATAGCTAGACGATTAAATTTAAAAAAAGAAAGATATTCTTTATTTTTATTTTCTAAAATATATGAAAATGGTGAAACACATTTAACATATGATGAGTATATTAAAAGAGATAAATTATTAGAAGAATTTCTAGAAGTTAACGAGGATGAATTGAAAACTGAATATTTAGGAGATATAAATAAAATTAGTAGGCTTATAAATGCTTCTTTGACAAAATTATTATTAATTCTTATAGAAAGTACAGGAGTAGAGGTTAAAGATGAAAAAAGCTATAATAAAATGATTGAAAAATACAATGAATTAGATATAGAAAGAGAGATAAAT
>CAMTIW010000029.1 GCA_947072665.1 uncultured Fusobacteriaceae bacterium
GATTCATCTCACCACCTATAGAGGTGGGAGAATTCTCACCCTAACATTGTTAAAACTGTCCAAATTTCAAATAAAGATCTATTCAAAGTTGCTGTTTTACTCTCGTCAATTATTTTTTTATTAAAGAGAAATTTATTCTCAAATAACAAACTTAAAAATTCTAAATTACTTAAAAGTTAATTCTTCATATTATTAAATTCGCTTAAATTAAACTGTATTGAATCAATATACTCCATAGTTTTGTCCAAAAATAAAGATAATGTAATCCCTTTATTATAAAAATTTTCATATAA
Organism: uncultured Fusobacteriaceae bacterium; assembly: GCA_947072665.1. Taxonomy (GTDB): domain Bacteria; phylum Fusobacteriota; class Fusobacteriia; order Fusobacteriales; family Fusobacteriaceae; genus JAGNZR01. The sequence goes on from CAMTIW010000029.1 coordinate 294, forward strand.
ACATAGTTTAAATGCAAAATATCTTAAAACAAGCTCTCTATCAATCATTCTTTTAGATGTTATTCCTACAATTTTTTTAAATGTTGTATTTTCAACAATATTTTTTAAATATTTAACTCCATTATTTTTTTGATTCAAAGCTTGTCTTATCTCTTGTGGATTTAAAGTTAAGCCACCTGTATTTATTCTATTAAATATAGAATATCTAACTTCTTTAGGTGTTTGTGGTTCCATTTGATATGTATTTATTTGTGTTTCCTCTATTATTCTTTGAATATTTCTTTCTAAATTATCATAACTCTTACCATTCAATTCTGTTAAAAACTCAAGATTATTTAATTTTAAATTTTTATACTTTTACTATCAAAAGGTTTTTCAATTTTCTTTTCAATTTTTTCATCATTTCCAACTTCATTATCATATTCAATTTCTTTATGTATATCTAATTCATCAAAATTATTCATAAAAACACATCCTAATTTAAATTTATATTCGTACCTTTTTACATATCACATCAAATTTTAATAATTCTCCTCAATATATAAATTAAGGATTGAGAATTAACTCAACCCCTCGTTTATTTTGCTTTTTACTAATTATTTATTATACTCAAATTATACATTTTTAATCATGTATTGTCAAGAGAGTACTTCTATATATTTTAAATACTAAAGTCTTCTGGAATTGGAAGTTCAAATTTTAAATTATATTTAGGTATTTCAAGATAATATGAATGAAGCATCATTCTTTTCACTCTTTTTTTAGCTCCATACTTATAGTCGCCCACAATAGGATGACCTATTGCTGATAGCTGAACTCTTAGTTGATGTGTTCTTCCGCTATCTAGTTGCCCCACTAAAAGTGTCATGTTTCCCATTGTTTTTATAACTTTAAAATGACTTATACTTTCTTTTGCTCCTGCTTCAAACCTATCTAACTCTATTACTCTATCCTCTATTTTTTTCAAATATGTTGTTTGAGTAAATTCTTTTTTATCAATAATACCTTCAACAATAATATAGTATCTTTTATCTATTTTGTTATCTCTTATTTCTTCTGAAAGTTCCCTTGCTGCAGGGAGAGTTTTACTTCCAATTACCATTCCAGAAGTAGCTTTATCTATTCTATTTACAAAGGCAAAATCATTGTTGTCCAAATATGTTTTTAACATCTCACTAAGTCCATAGTCATGACCTGACCCCTTATGCATAACCAGATTAGCTTTTTTATTTATTATGATAATTTTATCATTTTCAAATACTATTGATTCTTTAATCTCTTTTAATTCTTCTGTTGATAATTTTATCCTATCTTTATTTTTTTCTTCCTCTATATCTAAAGGTTCACCTGGAATTCTTGTTATACTCACTATATCACCCAATACAAGCCTTGAATTTTCTTTTGTCTTCTTTCCATTTACCCTTATATTTCCATTTTTTAGTCCTTTAAATATTTCTGCTAATACTGTGTTTGGGAGCATTTTTTTTAAAAATCTATCTACCCTTGCCTCTGCATAATTCTCATCTATTTTATATTCCAATTTTTTCTCCTCTTTAATATTAGTCGTTAATCTCTTCTATCATATCTCTCTCTTTCCATTCTCTAGCTAAGTATACAAAAGGAGTATCACAAGTTGCAACTATTATTTTTATAATATATGTACTTGCAAAAATTTGTAAAAGTATATTCATGGGATAAACACCCCAAAATGCTATTAAAGTAAATATTATATTATCAAAAAGCTGACTTATCATAGTACTAAAGTTATTTCTTATCCATATATGTTTTTTTGCAGGAAATTTATTCTTCCAAAATTGATATGCCCATACATCATGAAATTGTGAAAAAGTATAGGCTACAAGACCAGCTAAAGCTATTCTTGGCATGAAATCAAAAATTAATCTTATACTTTCAAAATTTCGTAACCCTTCCTCAACATTAGTAGGTATGAATAAAACAGCAATCTTCATAATCACAACCATAGTGATAAGTGAAAAAATACCAAGTTTAACTGCTCTTTTAGCCTCTTTTTCTCCATAATTTTCAGATAAAATATCCGTTACTAAAAAACCACCAGCATACAAAATATTCCCTAAAGTTGTTCCCACACCAAATAAATCAACTAATAAAACAACTTGAATATTAGCTAAAATTGTAGAAATTGGAATCCATATATATAGGCCTATTTTCCCAAATTTCTTATAAGCAAACATAATAGCACCAAAATTAACTAAAAGCATTAAAACCCATAATAACTCATTTCTCATTTTTAATATTTCTCCTCTTTAAAATATATTTATATTCTATTTTATTGTTCAAATACACCAAAATCTTTATTAGTAATTAAAAAATCAACTCTTGAATCCTTTGTAAGATAACCATATTTTTCAATCATCCATTTTTCTAACTCTGGATCATTTTTTACAATGGTTCCATTATCTATGAATATGTTAATTGTAATATGCGGAAAATACTTTAATCCTAGTTCTATATCTCTATCTATCATTTCTTTACTTTGTCCCTTTGTACAGACTAAGAGACAAACAGAGTAAAGCTTCTCACTTAATTTTTTTAATTCCATTTCTCCCAATGTAAAATTTTTATTATATGCTTTTTTTCTAAATTCATTATCAAATGTCTCTATACCCATTTTAAATAAAATTTCCGTTCCATGAAAGAATTCTTTTATTTCTTCTATTCTATTAATATATCCATAATATATTTCAAAAATTAAAGTTTTTATTTTTTTATCTTTTACTACTTCTCTTATTTTTTCAAGAGTAGATAAAGGCAATTCAAAAACTGACCCTGAGTTTATAACTTCTAAAACTCCGAACTCACCAGTAATATTTTTTAAAATATTAAAATTAGTTTCCTCTAAAAGTACTTCATCTAAAGAATTATCCTCTATATAGTTACAAAAAGAGCATTTTCCATATTTACAAGGGAAACCTTTAAGTAAAACAATTTCACGATATTTCCCAATCTCTATTTTATTATATCTATTATCCATATATATCTCCTTTAAAAAAATTTATTTATAAACAAAAAAAAGACAGAAAAAAAGCCTTCTGTCTTTGAAATTTTTTAAACAACAAAAAATACTCAAAAATCCTAGTTTTTGGAAGATGGAAGGGCATCTTTTATTAAATTCAGTTTTATTTTATCATATTTTTAAATATAACTCAAGTTTTTAACAAGATTCTTTTTTCTTTTAACTTGACTATTTTTCAATAATACTAACAATTTCTACATTCTTTCCTGAAAACGCCATTCCTATTTTTATAATTTTTATTACTCCGTTATTTTTCATGTCTATATCGTATTTTTTCTCTTCTATTTGAGCTAATGCTTCTTGCGCTTTTCCTAATAAAGCTTCCTTTGTTTCACTCACTTTAAACTCAAATATTAGCCCGTAATTTTTCTTATCTTTAGGTTCTAAAGCTATATCATATCTCCCATAGCCACTTTCTCTATTTGAAGTTACTATATATTTATCACCCAGTGTTAAAAGTAATCCCAACATAAAATGATGATAATATTTCTCATTATTTGTTGTATCATGATAGCTTAGAGCACTTATAAATAACCTTTTAAATTTAATTATGAAAGATTCTATGTCTCCTAAAAATAAGTTTTCCATCATAGTCCCGTAAAAATAAACATCTCCCTTTGCATATAGCTCTATAAAGCTTTCTCTAAAGAAACTTTTCACTTCTTGATTTGGTATTTTTAAAAAATATGATTTTATTCCTGTTATTTCTGATATCTTAAATTTATCAAATGTTAAATACCCAGAAAATAACATTAAAGACCATATAGTATTTATATTATCCAAATTATCAAAAATAATATTTTCTGATATTGTTTCTTGAATATCCTCACCTTGAAAAATTAATTCTAATTTCTCAAATATATTTATATCATTTTTATCTAACAGTTGTTTTATTAAGACGTTATCACTTGTATTTATCCAATATGCTCCTAATTTTTTTTTACTTACAAAATTAATTAAAGACCATGGATTATATACTAAGCCCTCTCCAAATCTATACCCATTATACCATTTTTTTACTTCTTCCAACTTATAGTTCAGTTCATAATATTCTAGCATATTCTCCACTTCTTTTTCTTTCAATCCAAAATGATCATACTCGTCATCCAATATTGTTGAAACAGATAAATTATTTAAACCTGAAAATATACTTCCATTATTTATTCTTAATATCCCTGTTAAGACTGCAAATTCTAAATATGGATTACCTTTTAGTCCTGCACTTAAAAAATTTCTGAAAAAAAATATTGCTTCTTCATAATATCCTTGTGATTGTGCTGTTACCAAAGGTGTGTCATATTCATCTATTAATATTATTACTTTTTTCCCATGAAACTTATAAAGATACTCGGATAAGTTGCTTAAAGCTCCTACATAATCTCCTTTTTCATTTAAAAATTCTATTTCGTCAAAATCTATTTTTTCACTTTCAGCTAATTTTTCTCTAATATATTTTTTAGTCTTAAATACTTTTTTCAATACTTTCTTTATTTCTTCTATGCACTCTTTCCAATTATTAACCTTTATATCTTTTAAACTAATATATATAACAGGATATTCTCCTTGATATTTCATTTTATCTGTTTTTGTAATAACTAATTCTTTAAATAACTCTTTATTTTCTTCTTTATTCTCTATATTAAAAAAATAGCTAAGCATTGACATATTTAATGTCTTTCCAAATCTTCTTGGTCTAGGTAGTAATGTTACTTTTGATTTTTTATCTAATAATTCATTTATTAACATTGATTTATCTACAAAATAATAATCATTTTCTATTATTTCTTTAAAATCGTCTATTCCTATTGGAAGTTTTTTCTTAACCATTTTTCACCTCTTTTATTTTATATTTATATATTTATAATTATAGCATATACAATTAATAAATAGTATTTATATTTTGTTTAACAAAATATAAAAAAAGAGTTATTGCTAATAAATCTGCACTTCCTCCTGGACTAACTCTATCTTTAGAGTATTTTTCTTCCAATACTAAACATTTCTCTAGGGAATGACCACTATCTAGTAGTTCTCTTGCCTCTCTTTGAACCTTATATAAATAATTGATTCCTTTTCTGCTTACTATTGTAGAATCTTCCACAATAGACATAAGGTATAATAATGTTTTTACCATGGCACTATTTAATTCCTTTCCTTTTTCTAATTCCTCTTCTAAAATTGGTAGTGAATTTTTAAATACAAGATTTAAACCTAATTTTGCAACTCCTCTAACACCTAAAAAACCATGTTCTAAATATAGTTTTTCTCCATTTGTTAATTTTGTCTTGTGTGTTAAACTATCAAAATCACAAAGTATATCTTTACACATATCTTTTATTAAAAGTTCTATATTTTCAAAATCTTTCTCTTCATAAAGATTTTTAGCAACACTAGCAATAGTTATCCCTAATAAAAATATCATTCCCTTATGTGTATTTATTCCCTTTGTAGCTATAAACATATCTTTTTCTGCTTCTATACCTAATTTCCTAATCTGTTTAAATATATTTTTCAAATCTAAATTAGAATAACCTACATAGGCCATTTTAGAAAGCCATTTTTTTATAGCAAAAGAACTATCTAAAAAATTAAAATAATCCATATCATTATGAGCACCTTTGGTTAGTGGTGAAACTAATCCAAAAGAAGGATTACATGAAACTTCATATATACAAGCTTTTAAAGCCAGATCCCCTAATTTTTCACTTATATTAACTCTTTTTGTCTCTTCTAATAGATAAGTCTCATAACTTTTATAGATATGATTTTTTAATTCTTCTTCTTTATGTTTCATACTTCTAGTACAAATTACAGCATCTTCATCACATATATAACATTTTCTTTTTTTATAATTTAAACTAGTTCTAGATATAGAACTACCATCTATATCATATACATCAATATCTACAAATCGTCCCAAATTATGCTTTTCTTCTATTTCAATTGCTATTTTTTTTAGTTCCAATAGAGATAGGTCACAAATAAAAAAGCTGATAAGCCCTTCTAAACTTATCTGCATTTCATTAAATATTATTTTTTCATCTAGAATTTTTTTGCTTTTTTCTGTAATAATTTGTACTATTTCCTTAGATGGGTATTGAGATTTATTTCTTCCTGGGTAATTGGCTCTTATAATTAAAAGTGGTTTTTTATACTCTTCTAATAATTTTAGTTGTTTCTCTACTCTTAATTCCCTATCCAATAAAAAATTTTCTAAATTAAATTCATCTAAATTATTATTTTCCAACTTTTTCATCTCCAAGACTTTTTTTTATTTTTTCCCCTATCTCTCTTCCTTGTTCACTAATTAAAAATTCAAAAGTTGTTTCAGGAACTAATTTCTTCATTTTTTCTAATTCATTCAGAGCTAATTCTCTTCTCACTTCTGTTGCTGATATGGCTCTACTATCATACTCTTTTCTTTTTACCACAATAACTTCCACGCCAAATTTAGGGAATAGTTCTTTTATAGTTTCATTATATTTAGAAGTCATAGGACAAAATGGTTCTTCACCTATATAACGTTTTTTTATATTAAATTTAGGACAAATTATTTCTCCTGCTATGGTTACATCCAGCTTGGTATATTCAATTAAACTATCATCATTCTTTTTCAAAAAATAATTTGGAAAAGTCACTTGTGAGATAAGATACTGTGTACCTGGTATAACTTTTACATTTTTTATATCTGCACAGCCTTTCTTAACCAAATCAAATCTTATTTTAAAAGGAAATACAGAACTATCCTCTTCCACTACAAAGACTAAAACTTCTTCATTTTCAAGAGCAGCTTTCTCAATTAAATATCTATGTCCAAATGTAAAAGGGTTACAATTCATAACTAGCATTACTCGTTCTTTTTCTTCCTCTAAGTTATAGTCAATTTTTATCTTATTTAATGTTTTATCTATTGTTTCAGTTCCTATTTCCAGTAGTGATATTCTATCTGTATTCACTATTTTTTTATAGCCCATTCCTAAAAATAAATCCTCATTTTCAAATTTTGTAAAAACAAAAGAACTGGTATATCCCTCTTCAAACATTTTATTTGTTATTCCTGTTATAAGCTGACCTGAAACACCTAGCCCTCTCATAGAGGAATCTATTGCAAAACATTTTAAAATATTTTTTGTTTTAGAAGCTGTTCCTAGTATTTTATCCTTCTCATCTCTCAACACAATAGTATAATCACAACTTTCATCAAAATTTAAATCATTATTTTTTAAAAATAACTTCACTTCCTTTAGTTCAAAACTATTTCTATAACTTACCTTTTCTAGTATCATTTTACTTTCCCCCACTTATTTTCTAATCTTAATTTACCTCAATAACTTCTTTTGTCATTTCTGGCAATATGACTTCTTCACCATTTAAATTTAAATCAGTGGGAATTTTAGTTCCTTTTATTTTATTTCCTAACTCTTGAATATATCCCTTAAAAACTTTAACTGACTCTTTTTTTATACTCTCTCTAGATGTAACTAGCAAAACATATGATTTTAAATTATCATCCCAAGCACCTTTTACCTTAGCTTTTTTTAGTTCTGATTCAACTGTATAATCTACTAAATCAGGAATAATTGGTGTGAATATTTTTCTGCTTTGAGTATCCATCTCCAATGTATATGTTTTAAATAAAATTTTTGCTTCTTTTTTTATTTCTTCTCTTAATTTTTGTTCAGCATCTTTTGTAGCTCGTGAATTAGCAAAAACCAGTCCACTATCTCCAATATTAGAAACTCCTATGGAATAAATATCTACCTCATTATCAATTTTAGCTTGTGCTGCTTCTAATACATTTTTAGGAATTGGGTTTGTTAAATTTGAAGCAAAATTTGTTGTTGCTTCTGTCACTTCTTCAAAAGAAGTACAACCTATAAAAGTTAAAAATATGAAACAAGTAATAAGTGATTTTAATATTTTAGTCATAATAAACCTCCATTAAACATTATTTTATTCAGTGTATAGTCTTTATATGTTTTACCTTTCTCTAATTTTCCAATTAATAAATATTCTAAAACATCATGTTCAGCTATCCAATTTATTTCTGATATAACATATTCATCCTGAGATAACATATATTCATTTTCTACAAAATTAACTTTATTAATTAAAATAAAATCATACTTTCTATCATTATAATGGATATTTCTTTTTTTTTCAACCCTGACTAAATCCACAATACTTCCAAATACTCTATAACCCATTAACATAGAGAGTTCCCCTTGACATAGCACTGTAAATTTTTTTTCAAAATCTCTACAACTTGATATTATCTCTGTATAAATCCCTCTAATTTTTTCATATTCTAATTTCAGTGATGAATTAGCCAGTGTTTCAAAAATTTTTTCTTCACGCTCTGGAACATATATTCTAGATTTTTTTTCATGTTTTAAGTCTCCTACTTTTTGAACAACCTCTATTCTTTTTTCTATTAATCTTAATATTTCCATATCAATACAATCAATTTCATCTCTTAACTTACAAATATCCATACTCATTTCTAGTCTCCTTTAAAAAAATTTTATTTTTATTTATACATATTTTTTTCTATTTATTTTTAAATATTTAAGGTATAATAATATATTCATAATTGTTTATCATTTATGAGATTTTACCCCGAAAAGATTTTAAAAACAAATATTTTATTGAAAAAAAATCAAAAATCTTATAGAATTGGGTTATATATTTAAATAAATTAAGGAGGTTTTTTATGGGCTTTTTTTCATTTAAAAGAAAAAAATATGTTACATTAACGGTTAAAGATAAAGCCACAGAAGACAAATTAGAACAGGAAAATCTCAGTAGTAATGAGCTTTCTCCAGAAGAAAAAAATTCTTCCCTATGGATTAAATGCCCCTCATGTAAAGAAATTCTATATAAAAATGATTTGGATGGGAATTTAAAAAAATGTCCCTTCTGTGACCATTATTTTTATATGACAGCTAAGGAAAGAATAGAATTACTAATTGATGAAAATACTTTTGAAGAATTTGATTCTAATTTAATACCTTGTAATCCCCTTTCTTTTCCTGATTATGATGAAAAATATCAATCAGCTGTGGAAAAAACTAATATGAATGAGGGAGTTATTTCTGGTGTTGGAAATTTAAATGGTCTAAAAGTTAGTCTTGCTGTTATGGACTTTAGCTTTATGGGTGGAAGCATGGGCTCTGTTGTAGGTGAAAAAATCACTCGTGCAATTGAAAGAGCAGCCTCTTTAGAAATTCCATTAATTTTAGTCTCCACATCTGGTGGTGCTAGAATGCATGAGGGGATTCTCTCTCTTATGCAAATGGCTAAAACTTCTGCTGCTATAGAAAGATTAAAAATTAAAGGAATACCATATATTTCTATTCCTGTTGACCCTACTACTGGAGGCGTTACTGCTTCTTTTGCCATGTTAGGTGATATTATTTTAACAGAACCAAAAGCTCTCATTGGTTTTGCAGGACCTAGAGTTATTGAACAAACTATTAAGCAACAACTCCCTGAAGGATTTCAAAGAAGTGAATTTCTTCAAGAACATGGAATGATAGATGTAATTGCTAAAAGAGAAGAAATGAAAGATGTTCTTCATAAACTTTTAAGTTGTGCATCTTAAAGGAGGATATTTATGAAATTTGAAGATTCTATTCTTGAAATTGAAAAGAAAATAAACGAATTAACTATATTTTCCAAGGAAAAAAATATAGATTTAAACTCAGAAATTCAAAAGCTTTTAACTATGCGTGATAAGGAACTGGAAGAAATATATTCAAAACTTACCTCTTGGGATAAAATTTTTGTTGCTAGACATCCAGAAAGACCTTATACTTTAGACTATATTCAAGAACTTAGTGAAGATTTTGTGGAACTTCATGGAGACCGTCTTTTCCGTGATGACCCTGCTATTGTTGGTGGAATGTGCAAAATAGATGGAAAGAACTTTATGATAATAGGACATCAAAAAGGTAGAACCACAGAGGAAAAGCTTCATAGAAATTTTGGTATGGCTAATCCTGAAGGATATAGAAAAACTTTAAGATTATTAAAAATGGCTGAAAAATTTAAAATACCTGTTCTCATGTTAATAGATACTCCTGGAGCTTTTCCTGGAATAGAAGCAGAACAACATGGACAAGGAGAAGCTATTGCTAGAAATTTAATGGAGATGACAACTATAAAAACTCCTCTTATTTCTGTTGTTATTGGAGAAGGTGGAAGTGGTGGTGCTTTAGGACTTGGAATAGCAGATAAAATATTTATGTTGGAACATACTATATACTCTATAATATCTCCTGAGGGTTGTGCTGCCATCCTTTACAAAGATCCTAATAGAGTTGTTGAAGCTGCTGAAAATTTAAAAATTTCAGCTCAAAATCTTTTAGAGTTAAAAGTTATTGATGGAATAATTCCAGAACCTCTTGGTGGTGCCCATAGAAATTTTAAATGCTCATCAGATAATCTTAAATTGGTTATTTTAGAAGCAATTTCTCAACTTGAGAAATTAGATATGGAAACTTTACTAGAAAATCGTTACAATAAGTTCAGACAAATAGGTGAATTTAAGGAGGTTTAATTTTAATGAGGAAAATTGCTATTTTAACTAGTGGTGGAGATGCACCAGGAATGAACGCTGCTATTAGAGCTGCAGCAAAGTATGCTATGAATCTTGGTATAACTGTTTACGGTATAAAAAGAGGTTACCTTGGTATGTTAAGTGATGAGATTTTTTTAATGGATTCATTTTATGTATCTGGAATGATAGATAGAGGTGGTACAAAACTTCTTACTGCTAGATGTTTAGAATTTAAAGATCCTAAATTTAGAGCAATTGCTGCTGAAAATTTAAAAAGAAGAGGAATTGAAGGGGTTGTTGTTATAGGTGGTGATGGTTCATATAGAGGTGCTGATCTTCTATCTAAAGAACATGGTATTAAAGTTGTTGGTATCCCTGGAACAATTGATAATGATATCATTGGTACAGACTATACCATAGGATTTGATACTTGTTTAAATACTATCCTAGATGCAATATCTAAAATTAGAGATACAGCCACTTCTCATGAAAGAACTATTTTAGTTGAAGTTATGGGAAGACATGCTGGAGACCTTGCTCTTTATTCATGTCTTGCTGGTGGTGGAGATGGTCTTTTAATTCCTGAAATGGATAACCCTATTGAAATGCTAGCTCTACAAATTAAAGAAAGAAGAAGAGCTGGAAAACTTCATGATATAGTTTTAGTTGCTGAAGGGGTAGGTAAAGTTACCGAAATAGAAGAACAATTAAAAGGAAAAGTTAACTCTGAGGTAAGAAGTGTTGTTCTTGGTCATACACAAAGAGGGGGTTGTCCTTCTGGTTTTGATAGAGTTCTTGCTACAAAAATGGGAGTTAAGGCTATTCAAGTTTTAGAAGCTGATGAAGGCGGAGTAATGGTTGGTATTGAGGGTAACAAAATAATAACACACCCTATTTCTTACGCATGGGAAGGGCAAAGATATACAACTATTAATGAAGATTTTGAAATTGCTAAAATCCTTTCAAGATAGTTAAAAATTAAAAATTATAATTTTAGGAGGATCAAAATGGATAGAGCTTTAGAATTTGTAAGACAAGAAAGAAGAAAGAATAAAATTAAAAGAGAAATCGAGGATAATGATAAAAAAGTTAGAGACAACAGAAAAAGAGTTGACTTATTAACTAATTTAAGAGAATACATTAAACCTGATATGAACTATGAAGAAATTATGGATATCATAATGAATATGAAAGGTGATTATGAGGATAGAGTTGATGATTATATTATCAAAAATGCTGAACTTGGAAAAGAAAGAAGAGAAATAAAAAAATCTATTAGAGAATATACAAAATCTTTAAAATCTAATAAGGTGGATTAATGGCTACAGAGTCTTTAGAGAAAATAATTGATGAATTCAATCGTTTGCCTGGTATTGGAAAAAAAAGTGCAACTCGTATTGCATTTCATATCTTAAATCTTTCTGATGAAGAAGTTAAAAGATTTGCTATTTCTCTCATGGAAGCAAAAAAAAATATAAAAAAATGTAGTATTTGTGGCGATTTAAGTGAACATGAAATTTGTGATATCTGTAATAATTTATCCAGAGATGAGGAAACTATATGTATAGTTGAGGATTCTCGTGATATTATTTCATTTGAGAGAACTGGAAAATATCGTGGAAAATATCATGTCTTAGGTGGAAAAATTGCACCTTTAAAAGGTATCACTCCTGATAAACTTAATCTGGAATCACTTTTAAAAAGAATAGCTAATAATCCTATTAAGGAAGTCATTATTGCTATCAACCCAGATTTAGAAGGAGAAACTACTTCACTTTATTTAACGCGACTACTTAAACATTTTGATGTTAAAATCACTCGTATTGCCAGTGGTATTCCCATGGGAGGAAATATTGAATATGCAGATTCTGCAACAATATCTCGTGCTCTAGAGGGAAGACAAGAAGTTTAAAAAAATTACAAATAAAAAAAAAGCATTTAGTTCCGCTAAATGCTTTTTTATAGCTTATTTTTAGGAGATGGTGTTTTTGAAAAAAATATTTATATTATTATTTCTATTACTTGCTATTTTTTCTGCTTGCGGTAATAGAAAGCCTGAAGTTATTAAAGAAACTATTATTATACAAGATGGTTCTGAAGAAAATAATAATATTTTAGAAGTTCCAGTAGAAGAAGAACCAATTAAAATAGAAACTTCTATTGAAGAAAAACCAGTAGAACCAATTAAAACAGAAACTTCTATTGAAGAAAAACCAATAGAACTAAATGAAACAGCTACTAAAACAGAAATTAAAAAAACTGATAAATACTACTTTACTAAAACTCATAATCTTAAAGTTTTAAATAAAGTTGAAAAGGGAAATACAATAGATTTTTTAAGAATAAATACTAAAGTTAAAATTTTAGATGAAACTTTAATAGAAGGAAAAACTCCAGTTATTTATTCTAAAATACAATATAAAAAAGATAATAAAACTTCAATAGGTTGGATTCTTAAATCAGCTTTAACTGATAATCAAAAAAATACTCTTCCTAAGAATTGGCAAGATCTAGATTTTTCACCACAACCTAAATCTAATTACAAAAATAATCCACAAATTGTAGTTAAAGGTATCTATGTTTCAGCAAATTCTATAGCTAGCACTAAATCTTTAGATAGACTTATAGAGCTTACTAAAAAAAGTGAAATTAATGCTTTTGTCATCGATGTAAAAGATGATGATGGACATCTTTTATGGAAAATGCCAGATATTATGGCTAAATATAATCTAACTTCTGATAAAAATAATAGAATTAAAGATATTGAATCTCTTATGAAAAAATTAAAAGAAAATAATATATACACCATTGCAAGAATAGTTTCTTTTAAAGATCCTACATATGCAAAAGCTAAACCTGATAGAACAGTTTTAGATAATCGTTCTAATAAACCATTCACTAATGCTGACGGATTAATTTGGGTATCAGCTCATGATAGGGAACTTTGGAACTATAATATCGCAGTTTCTAAAGAAGCAGCTAAAGTTGGATTCAATGAAATTCAATTTGATTACGTGAGATTTCCCGCTTCTAACGGTGGTAAATTAGATAAACATTTAAATTATAGAAATCCTAAAGGTGAATCTAAACCTGAAGCTATTCAAAAATATTTGAAATTAGCTCATAAAGAACTAGCACCACTTGAAGTTTATATTGGTGCAGATGTGTATGGTCAAGTTGGGTCTTCTCCTAACGATATGGACCTTGGACAACACTGGGAATCTATTTCCAATGTTGTAGACTATATTTCTCCCATGGTTTACCCTAGCCATTATGCAAATGGTGTCTATGGTGCTAGTGTTCCAGATGCTCAACCATATAAAACAGTTTATGGATCTACTAGAGATTCTCTTAATAGAAACTACAATATAGAAACTCCTGCCACTATTAGAACTTGGATTCAAGATTTTTCTGCTCCTTGGGTAAAAGGACATATTAAATATGGTGTTAAAGAAGTTAAAGAGCAAATAAAAGCTCTTAATGACCTTGGAATCCATGATTATATCCTTTGGAATGCTGCTAATAGATATAGTTTTGAAAAAAAAGTAAATAAATAAATTTATCTCCTAAGTATATACAATAAAAAAGTGTTCAAAAAAAGTGTTCTATATGTTATAATAATGAATAAACATTTTTTGGAGTTGATACATTTGGACGGAATTATTTGTGTTAATAAGCCCAAAGGAATAACCTCTTTTGATGTCATTAGAAAATTGAGGAAAATTCTTAAAGAAAAAAGAATTGGACATACTGGTACATTAGACCCACTTGCAACTGGAGTTTTGGTTATTTGTGTAGGACGTGCCACTAAATTAGTTCAGGATATAGAAGGATATGAAAAAAGATATATAGCTGATTTTGAACTTGGTTTTAAAACTGATACCTATGATTTAGAAGGGCAAATCTTAGAAACCTCAGATTTTGAAAAACCAAATCTAGATACTTTGAATACAACTCTTTTAAAATTTAAAGGAGATATAGAGCAAATACCACCTATGTATTCTGCTATCAAGGTAGATGGGAAAAAACTTTACGATTTAGCTCGTGAAGGAATTACAATTGATAGAAAAACAAGACCAGTTACAATTAAAAAACTTAATCTCCTTGATTATGATGGAAAAAAAGGTCGTTTAGATTGCTTAGTTTCAAAAGGAACATATATTCGTTCCCTTGTTTTTGATTTAGGAGAAGAACTTAAAACTTTTGCTACTATGACAGGCCTTGTTAGAACTCAAGTTGGGAATACCTATCTTGAAAAATGTTATACCTTAGATGAAATTAATGATTTAGCTTTAAATGGAAATTTTTCTTTTATGAGTTCTGTGGAGGATTTTTTTAAATATCCAAGACTTGACCTAACTGGTGAAAATAACCTTAAATATTATAAAAATGGGAATAGCTTTTCTTTTGAATCTCCTAATGGTCATTACTCTATATACTATGAAAATAGTTTTATTGGCTTAGGTCACGTGGAAAGAAAAAGATTAAAAGCGTATAAATTTTATTAATAAATATTTACTACATAGTCCATTTATTAAAAATAAAAAAACAATTAAAAGGAAGTGCTTATGAAAATTAAAAACGTAGCTATAATTGCCCACGTTGACCATGGAAAAACAACACTAGTTGACGGTCTTTTAAGACAATCAGGGGTTTTTAGTGCCCACGAACTTGACGGTGTAAATGAAAGAGTAATGGATTCTAATGATATCGAAAGAGAAAGAGGAATCACTATATTTGCTAAAAATGCAGCTGTACATTACAAAGATTATAAAATTAATATTGTTGATACTCCTGGCCATGCAGATTTTGGTGGAGAAGTACAAAGAATCATGAAAATGGTTGACTCAGTTATACTTGTAGTTGATTCATTTGAAGGAACAATGCCACAAACTAAATATGTTCTAAAGAAAGCTTTAGAGCAAGGACATAGACCAATAGTTGTAGTAAATAAAATAGATAGACCTGGAGCTAGACCTGAAGAAGTTTTATACATGGTTTATGATCTATTCTTAGAACTTGATGCTAATGAGCACCAATTAGAATTCCCAGTTGTTTATGCTTCTGGAAAAGATGGTTATGCTAAAATAGAACTTACTGATAAAAGTGATAATATGATGCCTCTATTAGAGACTATTATAAATCATGTTCCAGATCCAGAAGGAACTCCTGAAGCTCCACTTCAATTCCTAATAGCAAATATCGAATATGATAACTATGTTGGTAAAATAGGTGTTGGAAGAGTATACAATGGTACAATCAGAAAAAATCAAGATGTTATGCTTATAAAAAGAGATGGAAAACAAGTTAAAGGTAAAATCTCTGTAATATATGGTTATGAAGGTCTTAAAAAAGTTGAAGTTTTAGAAGCAGTAGCTGGAGATATCATCTCAATAGCTGGTTTACCAATCATAGATATCGGAGAAACTGTAGCAGATATTAATAATCCTATAGCTTTACCTCTTATTGATATTGATGAGCCTACTCTTGCTATGACATTCATGGTTAATGACTCTCCATTTGCAGGTAAAGATGGTAAGTTCATAACTTCAAGAAACATATGGGATAGATTACAAAAAGAATTACAAGGTAACGTAAGTATGAGAGTAGAAGCAACTGAATCTGCTGATTCATTTACTGTTAAAGGAAGAGGAGAACTTCAACTTTCTATATTATTAGAAAATATGAGAAGAGAAGGATTTGAAATTGCCGTTTCAAGACCTAGAGTTCTATTCAAAAAAATAGATGGAGAAACTTTCGAACCTATCGAATTAGCTGTTGTTGACGTTGATGATAACTTTACTGGTATCGTTATTGAAAAAATGGGTAAAAGAAAAGGTGAGTTAGTAACAATGACTCCAGGTACTGATGGATATACTCGTTTAGAGTTTAAAATACCTGCTAGAGGATTAATTGGTTATAGAAGTGAATTCTTAACTGATACTAAAGGTTCTGGAATCTTAAATCATTCTTTCTATGATTTTGAAATATACAAAGGAGATATTCCTGCTAGAGGAAAAGGTGTTCTTATCTCTCTTGAAACTGGAAAAACAATAGCTTATGCTCTTGGAAACTTACAAGATAGAGGAACTATGTTCCACGAAGCTGGTGTTGAAGTTTATGAGGGTATGATAATCGGAGAACATAATAGAGAAAACGACCTAGTTGTTAATGTTTGTAAAATGAAAAAACTTACAAATATGAGAGCTTCTGGAAGTGACGATGCTATTAAACTTGCTACTCCTAAAAAAATGAGTTTAGAGCAAGCTCTAGAGTACATTGCTGATGATGAGTTAGTAGAAATTACTCCTAACTTTATCAGAATTAGAAAAAGAATTTTAAGTGAAAATGGTAGAAAGAAAACTGAAAAAAAGGGGTAATTAATTGAAGAAGAGTTTATTATTTTTGATTTTAATCTCTCTGTTACTTTTTACAAGTTGCAGTAATACAGAAAAAATTGAGATACCTGAACAGTCTGTCTATAATGCTATTTTAGTTGATGATACTAACGCTCTTTCCCTTGCTTTAAATTCTGGTTTTCCTGTTGATTATAGGAATAGAAGAGGTATCTCTCTTTTGTCCTATGCAGTCAATAGAGATTCAACAAAATCTGTAGCTCTTCTTTCTAAAAGAGTTATAGATTTGAATCAGGATAACCTTCTTTTTAAAGTAAAAAGTTTTAATTCATTAAAATCACTTATTGAAAATGGTGCTAATATAAATGTAAAAAATAAAGAAGGGGAATCTCTTCTTTCATTTTTTATAAAAAAAGAATCTGTAATTTATGTTAAATATTTATTAGCTAACTCAGCTAATACAAATATTTCTGATATTAGTGGTCAGACCCCATTATTTTGGGCTATAACTTCTGATAATCTTAAAATGATTAAATTACTTCTTCAACATAAAGGAAATCCAGTTATTTTGGATAATAATGGAAACTATCCTATTTATTATACTAAAAACGAAGATATCCTTAAAATCCTTTTAAACTTTAATTATGATTTAAATAAAAGAAATTTAAATGGTGAAAATATATTTGGAGAAATTTATTTTAATGCCATAACTAATGGGCAAGTTGAAATTATTGACATTCTTATAAAAAAAGGTATCAATATAAATTATAAATCTTATGGACGAGATGCACTTTCCATTGCAAAAGAAACTAAGAATTATGAAATAATAAATTATATACAAAGAAAAGGACTTTAGCAATTTTATTATTGCTAAAGTCCTTTTCTACTTTATTTAATCTACTAGTAAAGATTTTCTAATCTTAACTACTATTTTTCTTACTTTTACCTTTTCAATATTTGTGCAACATGGTCTATGAGGTTCTTCTGTGAAAAATACTGCAAAAACTCCTGGAATTAGAATAAGCTCTGATTCAGATTCTAATTTTTCATAAACAAGTAAATCTTTAGTTTCATTGTAATCTGTTTTTAAAATATTTTTAGGTGAATATACTCCATAACCTATTTTTTCTTCACCTTTTACTAAAAATTGAATATCCACATATTCTCTATGTGCTTCAATAATTCTTTCGCTTTTATCATAAGAATCATATTCTGAAAGCATGAAAAAGATATCTTTCCCTTCTATTTCATATCTTCCAACTTCAAGTTCTTCAAAATTAATTGTTTTTAAGTGCTCAATTGTCTCTTGTAATACCCTTGGATACTTCATTGTGTTTAATGGTGTTAAAAATGAATCAAAAATCATATTTCCCTCTCCTTAAATATTTTTTATTTTAAATTACAAATGTCTTTAACCACTTCACTTGCAATTATAAACCCCGCCACTGATGGTACAAAGGATATACTCCCTACATTACATCCTTTTTCACGATTTTGTTCTAAATTCTCTGGTTTTCTAGGTACTTCTTCTGAAAAAACTACTTTAACTTTATTTATTCTTCTAGCTTTTAATTCTTTTCTCATTACACGTGCTAAAGGACAAACTGATGTTTTACTTATATCTGAAACTTTTAGCATAGTTGGATTTATTTTATTTCCAGTTCCCATGGAGGATATAATAGGAATATTTTTTTGTTTAGCTTCCTCTATAAGTCTTATCTTATGTGTTACTAAATCAATAGCATCAATTATATACGTATACTCACTTTTATTATTAAAAAAAATATTTACAGTTTCATCTGAAAATTTTTCATTAAAAATATTTACCTTAATATCTTTATTTATCAGTAGGGCTCTTTCTTTTATTGCATCTACTTTATTCATTCCCACTGTTAAAGTTGTGGCTATTATTTGTCTGTTTAAATTTGTTATATCCACAGTATCAAAATCTACAACTGAAATCTCTCCAATACCTGCACGAACAAGTCCTTCAATTGCAAAACCTCCAACTCCACCTGCACCAAAAATTATCACATGGGAATTTTTTAATTTCTTTAAATTATCTACTCCTAAAAGAAGTTCTGTTCTTTTAAATATCATTGTTCCTTCAACCTACTTTTTTATTATTTTGTAAAATTAAAAATATCATTTCCTGTCACATATATTATAACTGCAAATAACACTATCATTCCTGCCATATGTATTCTTTCTTCTATTTTTTTATTTACTTTTATTTTGAACATCTCTAAAATAACAAAAATTATTCTTCCCCCATCAAGGGCTGGAAATGGTAAAAGATTAAAAATACCTACATTTATAGAAAGCATTGTTGTTAACCATAAAAGAAGTCCTATTCCTCCTTTACTTGCTTCTCCTACAACTCTTATTATTCCAAGCGGGCCACTTATCTCCTCACTCTTTACTTTTCCTGTTATAAGCATTTTAAATCCATTTAAGGTTTCTGAAAATATATTTACAAAAGCTAAACTAGAAGCTTTTATTCCATCTAATAGAGAGAACTTTTCAATTCTAAAACTTGGTATTATTCCTAAATAATATTTTTTTTCTCTTGTGGAATATGTTAAAGGTACATGAAGATCTTCTTTTACACCGTTTCTTAATAATTCAACATCAATAAACTTCTCTTCTTTTTTATTCTCATTTGCTTCTAATTTAGTATAAATTCCCAAGGTTTTTGAAATATCATCCCAAGAAATTATATCAGAATTATTAATTTTAATTATTTTATCATTAACTTTCAAAATATTACTTGCTAAACTCTCTTTTCCTATATTTCCAATAATAGCTTCTTTTTCTTGAACCGGTTTTCCATTTATCATAAGCATGGAAAAGATAATTAAGAATGCTAGAAAAAAATTCATGAATACACCTGCAAAGAGTACTATAAATCTTTGATAAGCTGGTTTTGTATTAAAGCCATCTTCCACAGTACTATCCACTTCCATACCTTCAATACTAACAAAACCTCCCACTGGAATGGCTCTAAAAGAATATGTTGTTAAATCTCCTTCATATGAATATACAGTTGGTCCCATGCCTATTGCAAATTCTTTTACTGGCATTTTAAAAAATTTTGCAGATAAAAAATGTCCTAACTCATGTATTAAAACTATTACTCCTAAAACTAATAAAGCTATTAAAATTTCCATTTTTACCCCTCTAGTCAATTAAATTAATTCTTTTACAACAGCTAAAATCTCTTCACTTATTTCATCTATTGTTTTTATTTTATCACCACTCACACATAATATTTCTTTCCAATCCTGTATTTTTGCTATTTCACAGGCATTTTCATGAGATTTTTTTAGATAAGATAAATCCTGCTCATGTATATCTTTTTTCTTTTCACCTGTTATTTTGTTATTTCTTGTTAACATAAGTTTTTCAGCAAATTCTGTTGGCATATTTAAAAAGATAACCATATCTGGTTTTGGTATCTCTATTTTATCATATTCTAAATCTTCTAGCCAATTTAAATATTTTATTTTTTCATTTTTATTTTCTATTTTAGAGGCCTGATGAACCATATTTGAAGTTGTATACCTATCTGTTACAATTATACCCCCCTCTTCATAAAACTTCCCCCAATCCTGTTTAAATGATGCATAACGGTCTATAGCATACATCATGGATATTGGATATGGATTTATCTTTGTTGGATCTGTTCCAAACTCTCCAGCTAAATACATCTTTACTGGTTCACAAGCTGGACTTTGATAATTTGGAAAGGATATTTTTTTTACATTTAGACCCATTTCTTTTAATTTTTTATTTAATATTTCACTCTGTGTTTCTTTCCCACTTGAATCTGTTCCTTCTATTACTATTATTTTTCCCATTTTTTCCTCTTTCTATTAATTATATTTTTTTTGGATATATTCTCTTGTTTCAGTATCAGATTTTTTTATTATATCAATAGAACTTACTTCTAAAGGAATATGTCTATCCATACTTTCAATTATTATATCATAAATTTCTAAAAATTTTATTTTTCCTTTTAAAAATAAATCTACAGCTACTTCATTAGCAGCATTTAAAACACAAGGCATAGTACCACCTATTCTTCCTGCTTTAAAAGCTAATTCTATCCCTTTAAAAGTCTCTGTATCTGGCTTCTCAAATGTTAGTGTTGATATTTTTGAAAAATCCAATTTCTCCATAATACTATTTTCTTTTCGCAGTGGATAAGTAAAAGCATATTGAATGGGAAGTTTCATATCTGGTACTCCTAATTGAGCTATTATACTACTATCTTTAAATTCAACCATGGAATGAATTATGCTCTGTGGGTGTACAACAACTTCAATATTGTCATAACTTATCCCAAATAATTGATGTGCTTCTATTATTTCTAATCCTTTATTTACTAAAGT
>CAMTIW010000030.1 GCA_947072665.1 uncultured Fusobacteriaceae bacterium
GATTGTAAATAGTTGACGGCATATAATTCTATACTTTCCTAATATATAAAAAAAGAGATAATTTTTGTAGGTTAGCCTATAAAAATTATCTCTTTTTTATTAAATAACTAACTTAAAACTATTGACTTTTTATTTATTTTTATAGCTTTAAATTTACATTTTCCTAAGCATAATTCACAACCTACGCATTTTTCTGGATCAACTACATGTTTTTCTTTTATTGCTCCAGTTATAGCTCCTACTGGACAAACTCTTGCACAAGCTGTACAACCTATACAATTTTCTGGAATAATTTCAGCTTTTTTCTCTTCTGTTACATAAGATTTTATAGCTTTTGTTGGACATTTTTTTACACATAATCCACATTCTATACATTTATCTGAATCTATTTTAGCTAAATTGTTTTCAATTACAATCGCTCCTACTGGACAAGCTTTTTCACACATTCCACAAGCTATACAAGCTGTAGTACAAGCTTTTCTCGCAAGTGGTCCTTTTTCTCTTGATGAACATTTTACTAAAACTTTTTTCTTCTGTGGTAACATTGCTAAAACTTTTTTAGGACACTGTGCTACACACTTTCCACAAGATATGCAGACATCTTCATCAATAGATATTAACCCTGTCTCTAAGACTGTTATTGCGTTTACAGGACAAACTAAAGAACAATCTCCATGTCCTATGCAGGCATGATGACAAGTTTTATCTCCACCTGAATAAAGAGCTAAAGATGCACAAGTCGTAAGTGACCCATCATATTCATATTTTTTTTGTGTATGTGTACAATCACCTTGACAAAGAAGTTTAGCTACTTTTTTATCATTGGAAACAGTAGCATTTACTCCCATAATTCCACCAATTTTCTTTACTACATCTGCTCCACCTGGAGCACAAAATGTTATTTCAACTCCATTTAAAGCTATTGCTTCTGCATAACCAGCACAACCTGGAAATCCACAAGCTCCACAGTTTACTCCTGGTAAAACTCCTAATACTTCTTCAACCTTTGGATCAACTTCAACTTCAAATTTCTTTGAGGCAAAAGCTAGAAATAACCCCATTAAAAGACCTGTTGCTCCTAATATTCCAGCAGGCATCAATATTGCATTCATAATCTTCCTCCACCTCTTCTATATTTTCATTCCACTGAAACCCATAAACGCCATGGCCAAAAGTCCTGCTGATATAAAAGCAATGGGAACTCCTTTAAATGGTGCTGGGATAGCAGCATGTTCTAATCTTTCTCTAATTCCTGCTAACATAACAAGAGCCAATGTAAACCCTACTGGGACAAAAAATCCTGTAACTAATGTTTCTATAAAATTTAATTTTTCTTGAATATTTAATATAGCTACTCCTAAAACACAACAGTTAGTTGTTATAAGTGGTAAAAATACTCCAAGAGATTTATAAAGTCCAGGTGACGTTTTTTGAATAGCCATCTCAACAAATTGTACCAAAGAAGCAATTATTAAAATAAAGGCAATTGTTTGAAGGTAACCTAATCCCAATGGATCTAATATATAATTATATACTACCCAAGTTACTGCTGATGCTAGTGTTATAACAAAGGTTACTGCCATTCCCATTCCTATAGAAGAATCAACTTTTTTTGAAACTCCCATAAAAGGACAAATTCCTAAGAATTTGGCAAAAACAAAGTTATTTATAAATATTGAACCTATTATAATTGAAAATAGTTTTCCAAAATCCATTATACTTGTGCCTCCTTAGCTTTTTTTTGCTTTATAAAATTTTGAGCTGCTATTATACAACCTATAGTTATAAAAGCTCCAGGTGCTAAAACAAAAATTAAAGCAGGTGTAAACCCATCTGGAGTTACTGTTACATTAAATAAAGTTCCATTTCCTAAAATTTCTCTTATTGATCCTAATATAGTTAGTGCCAAAGTAAATCCAAGTCCTGATCCTATTCCATCCAATAAAGAAGGAAATACATCGTTTTTTGAAGCAAAACTTTCTGCTCTTCCAAGTACTATACAGTTAACAACAATAAGAGGAATAAATAATCCTAATACTGCAAAAATATCTGGTAAATAAGCTTGCATTACCATTTGAACTACTGTTACAAGAGTTGCTATTATCATTATAAATGCTGGTATTCTTACTTTATCTGGTATTATTTTTTTAAATACAGATATTAGAAAATTTGAAGCTGCCAATACAACAAGAGTTGCAAGACCCATTGACATTCCATTTATTGCTGATGTAGATGTTCCTAAAGTCGGACATAGTCCTAATAAAAGAACAAATACAGGATTCTCTTTAATTATTCCCTTGGTTAATATCTCTCTATATGATGTTGCCACAATTATTTCACCTCTTTTTCATAGACATTTAAAACTTTTATTATACCTGTATAAACTGCACGTGGAGATATTGTAGCTCCTGCAAAAGCATCTGTTGTTTTTTCAAATTTATAGCTAGAATCTCTTCCTCTCCAAATAGCTTTCCACTCTTCTCCACCTATTTTAGAACCTAATCCAGGTGTTT
The DNA here is from genome assembly GCA_947072665.1 of uncultured Fusobacteriaceae bacterium. Lineage (GTDB taxonomy): Bacteria > Fusobacteriota > Fusobacteriia > Fusobacteriales > Fusobacteriaceae > JAGNZR01. The sequence goes on from CAMTIW010000030.1 coordinate 2,514, forward strand.
CTTGACTTGAAACTATATCTAAACCTGTAATTTTTCCAACTTTATCTATTCCCAATACAAATTTAATATCTCCTGCGTATCCAATTTCTGAAGCAGTTACAACATAACCAATAACTTGACCTTCAGCATTTTTTCCAGGAATAAAAACTAGCCCTTCAGCATCTTTTTGCTCTGATTCCACAAAGGATTTTGCCTCTGGTAATACTTTTGTTCTTGCTATATTTATAACTTTATTGGCATTTGCATCTATTAAAGGAACAGTAAGTTGATTTACTGTAGCTAAAATTAAAGCAGAAAAAAATGCAATTCCTGTTAAAACTAAACCATAATGTATATATCTATTTTTTTCCATTATGCCTTCACCGCCCCAAATTTTTTAGGAACAATATATTTATTAATAAGTGGTACAAAACCATTCATAATCAAAATTGCATATGCTGTTCCTTCTGGATATCCACCTTTTACTCTTATTACAGATATTAATACCCCTAAAAAGAATGCAAAAATAGCCCTACCCTTAGGTGTGTACGGACTTGTTACCATATCAGTCGCCATATAAAAAGATCCCAAGAAAAGTCCACCAGAAAGAATATGTAAAAGTGGATCTTGACCCATAAGTGCAGTTAATATAAAAACTGTTCCTATAGTTATAAGTGGAACTTTCCAATCTATTTGTTTTTTTATTATTAAATATATTCCACCTAACAAAATTGCTAAAGCAGAAGTCTCTCCAAGACAACCACCCATATATCCTAAAAATGCTTGGATATAAGTATTTCCAGTTTCCAGTAAAGCGCCATTTAGAGCTAGTCCTTGTTTTGTTGCTCCTAAAACTGTTGCACCAACTTTTCCATCATAAGCAAAAGTAGTTATGGCAACTGGCCAAGATGCTTGAACAAAAGCTCTTCCCACCAATGCTGGATTAAAAATATTTTGACCCAAACCTCCAAATAACATTTTTCCTAAAACTATTGACACTATAGAACCTATAACTACATAAATTAAATTTATATAAGGTGGAATGACAAATGCAAACAGAATCCCTGTTAGAATAGCACTTCCATCAAATACTGTAGGTTCTTGCCCTAGGGCTCTGGCACAGACATACTCAGCAACCATACATGTGGCCACTGCAACTGATGTTACTATTATTGCCCTTGTTCCAAAAATATAAAAAGCCATTAAAAATGCTGGTATTAGTGATATTATTACGTCATACATAACTTTATCCACTGTTTCAGATGTTCTTATATGAGGTGAAGGCCCCATTTTAAATATATTTAACACGTTTTTTCCTCCATTATCATTTATTTCATCATTCTTACTTTTGCTTTTCCTAATTTTATCGACTCTGTTAAAGGTCTATTAGAAGGGCAAATATAAGCACAAGATCCACACTCAATACAGTCCATTATATTATATGTTTTAAATTCTTCCCATAAATTAAATTCTCCAAGTCTTGCATACATTATTGGCATAAGTCCCATAGGACAAGCATCTACACATTTTCCACAACCAATACATGGTCTAGGTTTACATCTGTTAGTTTCTTTTTTTGTAAGACCCAAAACTCCAGAAGTTCCTTTTATTACTGGTACATCAGAAGTATATTGAGCCATTCCCATCATAGGTCCTCCCATGATTAATCGGTCTATTACTTCTTTATTAGCTTCACAAGTATCTAATAAATGTGAAATAGGAGTTCCTATTAACGCTATTAAATTTTTAGGTTTTTCAACTGCTAGTCCTGAAACAGTTACAACTTTTTCTATAAGAGGTTTTCCTTCTACAATAGCTGAGAATACCGCTGCTGCTGTTCCTGTATTTTGAACTACAACTCCCACATTAAGAGGTAATTTTCCAGAGGGAACTTCTCTTCCCAAAGCTGCTTTTATAAGTTGTTTTTCTCCACCTTGTGGATATAATGTTTTTAAAACTACAAGATTTATTCCTGTTCCTTTTAAAGCTAATTCTAATTTTCCAATCGCTTCTTTTTTATTATCTTCTATTCCTATCACAACATTTTCAACAGATAATATTTTTTTTAATATTTTAATTCCCATTATTACTTTTTCTGTATTTTCAATCAAAAGTCTATTGTCTGAATTCAAATAAGGTTCACACTCAGCTGCATTTAATAAAAGAGTATCTATCTTAGCATCTGCAGGAGGATTAAGCTTTATATGTGTTGGAAAACTAGCACCACCTATACCTACAATACCACATTCTCTAATTTTTTCTAATAATTCTTCTTTTGTAGCATTTTCCCAAGTTTTAATAGGGAAAAGTTCACACCATACTTCCTCTCCATCGGGTTCGATAAAAACTGTTCTTGTTTTTCCCATAAGAGGAAAATCATAGTTCTCAATTTTTTTTACTACTCCACTTGTAGATGAGTGAATTGGTGAAGTTAAAAATGCTTTTGAATCTCCTATTTTTTGACCTTTTAATACTTTTTCTCCAATTGCCACAACGGGCTCAAGGGGAGTTCCTATATGTTGTATCAATGGTATATACAACATTTTAGGCATAGAAATTCTTTCTGTTTGCATATTTTCAGTTTGACTCTTATTGTCCGCTGGGTGGACTCCACCTTTAAAACCAAAAATTTTCATTTATTGCACCTCTCTCCTTATTTAATAATAATTCATATCAATTTTTATGTCCTGTAAACATAATTTTAGCATATTTTATTAGCTCTAACAAGTATTTTTAAGTGACCTTTTCTTTTTTATGATATTTTTCAGAACCCACTAATCAAAAAACAAACATTTAGCCTTTCAAATTTTTTTTTTTTGATGTTGACCTTATTTAGAACAAAAAAGGTGCCAGATAATAAATATTGGCACCTTTTTTCATTATTAGTAATTTATTATTTGAAATTATTTATTGTAGATATCAATTTTTTGATATGGAATTTCTATTCCATGCTTATCAAATTCTTTTTTAACAATTTCATTACAATCAAAAAATACATCCCAATAATTCTCTTTTTTTACCCAAACTCTAAAAACAAAATCTAGTGAACTAGCATTTTGTTTGAATAATCTTATTCTTTTCTCTTTATCTTGTAAAATTTTAGGATGCTCATTGGATATTTTATTTAATAAATCAATAGTTTTATCAATTGGAGTATCATAAGAAGTTGAAAATATTAAATCTACTCTTCTTTCTAAACTTTTCGAAAAATTAATAATAGAATTGTTTGCTAATTGTCCATTAGGAACTATTATCACTTTATTATCAGGTGTTACAAGTTCTGTATATAAAATACGAATTTTATGTACACTTCCATCTATTCCATTATTATTTGAAATAAAATCATCTTTTCCAAAAGGTTTAAAAAAAAGTATTAAAATACCTCCAGCAAGATTAGAAAGACTTCCTTGAAGACCTAAACCAATTGCTAACCCTGCTGCTCCTAAAATAGTTGCAAAAGAAGCTGCAGGAACTCCTATCAATGAAACAACATAACCAAAAATTGCTAAATAATAAAGAGCTCTTATGGCTGATACTGTAAAACTTTCCAACAAAAGATCTACATTTTTCTTTCTTAATGCTTTTTTATACATTCCCAATAAAGACTCTATTATTCTTTTAGAAAAAGAAAATATTAAAATAATAATAATTAATTTTACTGTTATTTTTGGTAAAATACTTATTGCTTGTAATTTAAATGTTTCAAAAATCGGATGACTAAATGCACTTCCTGTTGTATCCAACATGTAACTCCCCCCATATTATTGTTCATATACACAACTTATTTTTTATTATATTTTTGCATAATTTTTTCTAAAGAAACTTCTTTTAATAATTCTTTTACACATGAAACGGATGAATTTGACATTTCATCTACTAAAACTTGTTCTTCTTTAGTAAAATTACTTGTAACAAAATCAATATTTGTATCTTTTAAAATAGGTTTTCCTATTCCACACTTCAATCTTAAAAAATTTTCACCTATATGAGCTATAATAGATTTTATTCCATTATGACCACCAGAACTACCTTTCTCTTTTATTCTTAATTTTCCTAAAGGTAAATCCATATCATCATATATAACTATTAAATCTTCATGAGTTAGTTTATAAAAATTCATAACAGAAATAACAGAATCACCACTTAAATTCATATATGTCTGAGGTTTCAATATCAAAACTTTTTCGCCATTATAATTTATTTCAGCCATATGTCCTTGGAATTTTTCCTTATAATCTTTTATTCCTAAATCTTTTGCTAAATCTTCAACAATGTTAAACCCTATATTATGTCTAGTTTTTTCATATTTTTTACCTGGATTTCCCAGGCCAACTATTAATTTCATATTAAACTCCTAATATTTAAATTTCAATTTTTTAAAATACGAATTTTATTAACACTCTGTTTGAAGTCTTGCTAGCCCACCTAAAGATGTTTCTCTATATTCTTCTTTTAAATCTCTACCAGTTATTCTCATAGTTTCAACAACTTGATCAAAAGTTATTGTATGTTGCCCATCTGTATACAATGAATAAATAGCAGAGTCTAAAGCTCTTGTTGCTGCAACAGCATTTCTTTCAATACATGGAATTTGAACATAGCCACCAACAGGATCACAAGTCATTCCTAAATGATGCTCTAGTCCAACTTCTGCAGCATACTCTATTTGATCTAATGAACCTCCCATAAGGAAACAACTCATTGCTGATGCCATGGCACAAGCACTTCCTACTTCAGCTTGACAGCCACCTTCTGCTCCTGATATAGTTGCATTTTCTTTTATGATATTACCAATTATACCTGCTACTGCTAGCCCTTTTAAAGCTTCATCCACGGAAAATTTATACTCCTCTTTAAGTGCATATAAAAGACCTGGGATAACTCCTGATGCCCCACAAGTAGGTGCTGTTACAACAGTTCCACCACCACCATTTTCTTCAGATACTGCTAGAGTATAAGCAAAAATTCTTCCTGTAAAACCACTTTTAGAACTATTTTGTCTAGCTTTTCTATAGAATGTTTGAGCTCTTCTAGGAAGTCTTAAAGTTCCCGGTAAAACTCCACTTTTACTTATTCCTGTTTCAACTGAAGTTTCCATAGCTGTCCAAATAGTTTTCAAGAAATCCCAGATTTCTTTTCCTTCATTCATTTCTACATATTCCCAAAGTTCTTTTTTTTCTCTCTCACACCAAGCTTTAACTTCACTCATATTTTTTTCTTTATATACTTTTGAAGCTCCCTGTCTAGCTTGATTTTCTTCCATTATTGTTCCGCCACCCACTGAAAAAACTAGCCAAGAATCAACCTCCACTCCCATATCATTTACTGCAATAAATTTCATTGCATTTGTATGATATGGATGTACCACATCAGGTAACCATACAAATTCTACTTTGGCTGGTTTTAAACTCTCTTCAATAATCCAGTCTGTTAAGTGTCCTTTTCCAGTTAAAGCTAAAGAACCATAAAGCTCAACAACAAATTTGTTAATATCTTTATGTTTTTCTTTAAATCTTTTAGAAGCTCTCTCTGGTCCTATTGTATGTGAACTAGAAGGTCCATTTCCTACTTTAAATAATTCTTTTAGTGAATCCATTTTTTCATCTCCTGAATGTTAATATTTTGAATTTATATAATTATATTTGTCTTATTTGTCCACCATATGTTTTATTCAATAGTGTCAAAATTTTATTTGTAACATCTTGAATATCCTTTTCTTCCAAAGTTCCTAATTTATTTCTTAATACGAAAGAAATAGCAACAGATTTTTTTCCAGCTTCAATATTTTCACCTTTATACACATCAAATATATTTACACTTTCAACAAAAGATGAAACTTTTTTTATTTCATTTAGCATATTGCCTACTAAAACTGTATCATCTAACATAATAGCTAAATCTCTCGTAACTTCTGGATATTTTACTATTTTTTCATATTTTATTTTTGTTTTCATATATTTTTCCATAAGTGTTAAATTTAATTCCGCAACATATGCTCTATCTTTTTTTATTTCCATTTTTTCTGATAAATTAGGATGAATTTCTCCAAATGTTCCTATAAGTTCTCTACCAATATAAATATCAGCTGATCTACCTGGGTGAAAGTTCATATCTTCAGATTTCATTATCTGGTATTTTTGAATACCTAATTTCTCCAATAATTTTTCTACATAACCTTTAATTGAATAAAAATCAAAAGATTCAGGTTTTCCATTCCATAAACTTCTATTATTTTTTCCTGAAAGAGCCATTCCAATTCTATATTCCTCTTTAGCTAAACTCTCAGCAGGAAAGAAAACTTTAGAAACTTCATAAAATTTTAAATTATCTTGATTTCTATTAAAATTATCTCTTATATTAGCAAGTAAACTATAAATTAAAGTTGGTCTCATAACTTTAAAATCATCATTTATTGGGTTTAAAATTTCAATAGTTTTTTCTTTTATTCCCATAATTTCTATAGCTTTTTTTGAAATAAAGCTATAGTTTATTACTTCTTGTAAACCGCAGTTTTTAAGGGTATCTTTTACATGGTCAACTAATTCAACTATTTTATCTTTTTTACCTGCAGCTATATTTTCAATTGGCATTTTATCTGGAATATTTTCAAATCCATACATTCTTATAACTTCTTCATATAAATCTTCAGTTCTTGTTAAATCTTTTCTATATGTTGGTGGAATTACTAATATATGTGTTTTATCAATTATTTTTATTTCTAGGTTTAAACTTGTTAAAATAAGACCAACCTCTTCAAATTTAATTTCTTTTCCTATAAATTTATTAAGTTTATCAATATTTAAAGGTATTTCTACTTTTTCAACTTTATCCACTGATTCATTTATTATTCCTTTTAATACTTCTCCACCTGCAATCTCATTGATAAGATACGTTGCTCTCTCAACTACTGTAAGTAAGTTTCCACGATCAGTACCTCTTTCAAATCTATAAGACGCATCTGTTGATACACCTAAAGATTTTCCTGTTTTTCTTATATTTTCTGGTGTGAAATATGCTACCTCAATTAAAATATTTTTTGTATTTTCATCAACTCTACTATTTTCACCACCTAATATTCCTGCTATGGCTACTGGTTTTTGAGAATCTGAAATAACTAATTCTCCATCTAATTCTCTTTCTATTCCATCTAATGTTATTATTTTTTCACCTTTTTCAGCCTTTCTTACAGTAACAGTTGCATCATGTATTTTATCAGCATCAAAAATATGAATAGGTTGGTTATATTCAAACATAACAAAATTAGATATGTCTACTATATTATTTATGGGTTTTAATCCCATAGATATTATTCTCTTTTTTAACCATTCAGGTGATTCTTTTACAGCTACATTTTTTACATATCTTGCAACATAATCCTTACATCTCTGTTTATCTTCAATTTTAACAGCCATATTATTTCCAATATGTTCAACCATTTCTCTTATATCCCCTTGAGGATATTTTATTTTCCTTCTATAGTAAGCTGCTACCTCTCTTGCTATACCTATATGAGATAAACAATCAGGTCTGTTAGGAGTTATTTCAAGTTCAAATATAATATCATTTAAACCTAAATATTGTCTATATTCTTTTCCAATCTCTGCATCTTCTGGAAGTATTATTATTCCATCAGCATCTGTTCCCAATCCTAATTCAACTTCAGAACAAAGCATTCCACTCGACTCAATACCTCTTATTTTATTTTTCTTTATTTTAAAATCTCCAGGTAAAATAGAACCAATTTTAGCAACAACAACTTTATCATTTAATTTATGGTTAGTAGCTCCACAAACTATTTGTACAAATTCTTCGTTTCCAATATCAACTTTTAAAACTGTCAGCTTATCGGCTTCAGGATGTTTATTAAATTCAATAATTTTACCTATAACAACATTATTTAAATCTTTCCCCTGCTCTTCTTTTCCTTCTACCTCTTGACCTATCATGGTCAAACTATATTCTAATTCACTTATGCTTTCTTTTATATCTACATATTGTTTTAACCAATCTAACGATATTAACATCTTAGTCACTGCTCCCGTTATTTAAAATTCATCTATCATATGTTTTATTTTTGAATTTTATTTTTGTTTGTATACATATTAATTTGATTTATTTTTTATTTAAACTGTCTTAAGAATCTGACATCATTTTCGAAAAAAGCTCTTAAATCATCTATACCATGTCTTAGCATAGTTACTCTTTCAAGTCCCATTCCAAAAGCAAAACCTGTATACTCTTCTGGATCATAACCCACAGCTTTCAATACTTCTGGATCAACCATACCACATCCCATTATTTCTAACCAACCACTATTTTTACAAAGTCTACATCCATCACCTTTGCAAATAACACACTCTACATCCATTTCTGCACTTGGCTCTGTAAATGGAAAAAAATGAGGTCTAAATCTTACTTTTGTCTCTCCAAAAACTTTTTTAACAAATTCTGTCAATATAGCTTTTAAATTAGCAAATGAGACATTATCTCCAACCATAAGTCCTTCTAACTGATGAAACATTGGTGTATGAGAAACATCATAATCTGAACGATAAACTTTTCCTGGACATATCATTCTAAAAGGAGGTTTATTTTCTAACATATATCTCACTTGAACTGGAGATGTATGAGTTCTAAGTACTTCATTTTCTTTAATATAAAAAGTATCCTGCCAATCTCTAGAAGGGTGAGCTTCTGGAATATTTAAAGCATCAAAATTATATTCTGTTTTCTCTATTTCAGGACCTTCTGATATATCAAATCCCATATTTAAAAATATCTCTTTTAAAAATGTTGTTGTTTCAGTAATTGGATGTTCTCTTCCAACTTCTATTCCTCTACCTGGTAGAGTAATATCCAACACTTCTTTAGAAATTCTAATATTTTTTTCAATATTTTTTAGCTCTTCTTTTTTTGTTTCTAAATTAATGGTTACCACATCTCTAAGTTCATTTAAAGTTTGTCCAAATAAAGGTCTCTCTTCTTGAGATAGTCCTTTCATTTGCTTGGAAAGCTCTGTTATTTCACCTTTTTTACCTAGAAGTTTTATTCTTATCTCTTCTATTTCTTGCATGGAAGTAGCTTTTTCTATGCTTTCTAGTGAAGTTTTTCTTATTGTTGCTACTGTCTCTTTCATTCTTTCCTCCAATATTTGTTACACTAATAATTTATGTATCTATGTTCAATTTTTAAAAAATTTTTTTCAATAATAATTATTCCATAATTACCATCTTTTAGAGCTCCTGGATTAAAATAATAAATCTTATCTTTCACAAATAATTCTTTTATATGTGTATGACCAAATATAGTTATATTAACCTTTAATTCTTGAGATTTATTTATTAATTTTTCATAATTATTTTTAACACTATATAAATGACCATGAGTTAGAAAAAAAACTGCATTTTCTAACTCAAAAGTCTTCTCTTCTTCATTTTTATTATCATAAAAATCACAATTACCTTTGACTATAAATATTTTTATATTATTGTACGTATACATTATATTTTCCATATCATCTGTATAGTCTCCAGCAAAAATAATAGCATCTGGCCGTTCTTTTTCGCAAAGATTAATAATAGTATTTTCTCTTCCATGAGAATCTGATAAAACTAATATTTTCATAGTTTAACCTATGTATATGGACATTTTAACTTTTTCTAGTAGTTTAAGACCCATTTTTCTTGTTATTTTTTCAATAAAATATGATCTACTTAAATTTCCCATAATAAGAACACCTTTTTTCTCTTCTAATACTTCTATTATATTTTCTTTATTATTTAAGATAATTTCATTTATATTTTTACCTTTCTCAGTTAAATATTTGTTTAAAATATTTGTTTCCTCTTCTGAAACTACTGAAATTGAATTGAAATCACTGAAATTTGGAAAAATATTTGTAAAACTATAACAACTTCTATTTACTTTTACTCCGTCATCATTAGCTATATATAAGTTAGAAAAATCTAATGTCTCATCACCTAAAATAAAAAGTGACTTATAATTTTCTCTAAGAACTTCTATTAAAATATCTGAAGCTAAGGTCATTTTTCCAAGTAAAAGTAAATCGTTGGATTTCATGTATTCTCTTATTGTTTCACCAGTTATACCAATCTCATGAGCTACTTCTATATCAAGATTATTTTCTTTTAATTTTTTCTTGATATCCGCCATTCCTTCTTGTTCAAAATAAATCCAATCTTCTGTTAAACTATTTCTTGTTGAATCCATTATCATTCCATCTATTCCTTGACCTAGAATAGCTTCTGATCTTATATCACTAAGAAAAAGTCCTGAAATTGAAAAATTAAATTGTTCTTTTAAATACTTGCAACTCTCAATTAATTTTTCTGTGTTTTCTTCATTTCCAAATAAAACTAAAGCTTTTTTCATAAAACCTCCTAATTTTAATTAAAAATTAATCATTATTACTTTCTGATAAAATTTCCATTTCAAATTCTTCATCATTGTTATTATTGTTTTCAATAATAATGATGTCTTCTTTTTTAGTTTCTAAAATTTCTAGTTCTTCTAAAAGTTCCTCTTCCAATTCTGCTTGAACTTTAGTTATTGAAACAAGTTTTTCATCATCGGCTATTCTCATTATTTTTATACCTTGAGTTGCTCTTCCATAAATAGAGATTTTTTCAGCAGGAGTTCTAATAACTATTCCTGATGAAGTTATTGCCATTATTTCTTCATCTCCTTCTACTGGAGTAACTGAAACTACATTTCCTGTTTTCTCATTACATCTTATATTTATAACTCCTTTTCCAGCTCTACCTTGAAGAGGATATTCATTCATATTAGTACGTTTTCCAAAGCCTTTTTCTGTAACTGTTAAAATAGTTTTTTGTTCTTTTAAAATAGAAGCTGTTACTATTTCATCATCAGATTTAAGGGAAATACCTTTAACTCCAGATGCATTTCTACCTATCTCTCTTATTTCATCCATACAGAATCTTATTGCATGACCATGTTTTGTGGCCATAAACATTTGATCTTGCTTATTATCCATAAGTCCTACATAAATAATATCATCATCATCTCTAAGTTTTATTGCTTTTATTCCATTACTTCTTAAATTTTTAAAAGCATCTAAACTAGTTTTCTTTATTGTCCCTTTTTTAGTAGCAAAAACAACACTTCTATGCTCAGAAAATTCAGTAACTTTAATGATAGAACTTACTTTCTCATTTCCATCTAATTTTATTATATTAGCAATAAGCTTTCCTCTTGATTGTTTTGAAAAATCTGGAATCTCATAAACTTTTAAATTGAATACTCGTCCTTTATCAGTAAAAATCATTAAACTATTTAGATTTGAAGCAGAATAAATACTCTCGACAAAGTCATCTTCCACTGTATTTTGAGTAGAAACTCCTTTTCCACCTCTTTTTTGTGCTCTATATTTATTTACTTCCATTCTTTTTACATAACCTTTTTTAGTAACTGTTATTATTACATCTTCGTCCTTTATAAGGTCTTCAGCATTTATATCCAGTCTTTCTTGTTCTATTTGTGTTCTTCTCTCATCTGAATATTTTTCTTTTATTTCCATAAGGTCTGTTTTTATTATTTCATATATTCTTGTCTCACTAGCTAAGATATCTTTTAAATCTGTAATTAATTTTTGAATTTCATTAAATTCATTATCAATTTTAGCTTTTTCCATTCCAGTTAATCTTTGTAATCTTAATTCTAAAATAGCTTTAGCTTGTGCTTCACTAAACGAATATTTAGAAATTAAATTTTCTTTTGCAACACCAGCATCAGCTGAGGCTCTAATCATCTCTATTATTCTATCTATATTTTCTAATGTAATTTTAAATCCTAATAAAATATGAGCTCTTTTTTCAGCTTTATCCAAATCGAATTGTGTTCTTCTTCCTATAACATTAACTCTATGTTTTAAATATTCCTCTAAAATTTCTTTTAACGTCATTACTTTAGGTACATTATTACAAAGAGCTAATAAAATTATTCCAAAAGTATTTTGAAGTTCTGTAAATTTATAAAGTTTATTTAATACTAATTCAGGTTCTTCACCTTTTTTTAATTCTATTACAACTCTTATTCCATCTCTATCTGATTCATCTCTTAAATCTGTTATTCCAGTAAGTTTTTTCTCTTTTACAAGTTCAGCTATTTTTTCTATAAGAGAAGATTTATTAAGTTGATAAGGTATTTCTTTTATTATAATACTAGATTTTCCTGATTTTCCTTCTTCTATTTCAACTTTTCCTCTAACACGAACTCTTCCTCTACCAGTTAAATATGCATCATAAATACCTTTAGTTCCATCTATTATTCCACCTGTTGGAAAATCTGGACCTTTTATATAATGAATAAGTTCTCTAGGGTCGATATCTTTATTATCTATAAGAGCTAGTACTCCATCACAAATTTCTCTTAAATTATGAGGTGGAATATTAGTAGCCATTCCTACTGCTATTCCAGTAGCTCCATTTAATAGTAAATGCGGTATTCTAGCTGGAAGTACTGTTGGTTCATCTAGTGAATCATCAAAGTTTTTTCTCCATTCCACTGTGTTTTTATCTATATCATCTAAAAGTTCACTTGTTATTTTTGACATTCTTGCTTCTGTATATCTCATTGCTGCAGCTGAATCTCCATCTATTGAACCAAAGTTTCCATGACCATCAACTAATGGATATCTATAACTAAATTCTTGTGCCATTCTTACCATTGTATTATAAACAGAAGAATCTCCATGGGGATGATATTTTCCTAAAACTTCTCCAACTATTCTAGCAGATTTTTTATGTGGTTTATCATGAGTCATACCCATCTCATTCATGGCAAATAAAACTCTTCTATGAACTGGTTTTAATCCATCTCTTACATCAGGAAGAGCTCTACTTACAATAACACTCATGGAATAATCTAGATAAGATTCTTTCATCTCATCTTCTATATATCTATTACTTATTGCATCTAAGGTATTTTCAATACTACTTGACATTAATTTTCCTCCAAAGCTAAACTATATTTGTATAAATTATTATTGTTTGTATACACATCTATCTAAATATCCAGATTTTTTACGTATTCTGCGTGTTCTTCTATAAATTCTCTTCTAGGTTCAACTTTATCACCCATAAGTTTATCGAATAAAATATCTGCAGCTCTCACATCGTCCACAGATACTTTTAACAATGTTCTAGAATCTGGATTCATAGTTGTGCTCCAAAGTTGTTCTGGGTTCATCTCACCAAGCCCTTTATATCTTTGTAATGTATATTTTTTATTTTCACTGTCCATTTTTATAGCAATATCTTTCATTTGTTTATCTGTATATGCATAAACTACTGATTTTCCTGAAGTTACTTTGAATAATGGTGGTTGAGCTATAAATACATTTCCATTTTGAATTAATTCTACCATATATCTATAGAAAAAAGTTAAAATAAGAGTTCTAATATGTGCTCCATCTACGTCGGCATCTGTCATTATTATTATTTTACCGTATCTCAATTTTTCTAAATTAAAATTGTCACCAATACTAGTTCCAAATGCTGTGATAAGAGATCTTATCTCTGTATTTTCAAGAGCTCTATGAAGTCCAGATTTTTCAACATTTATTATTTTTCCTCTCAATGGTAATATAGCTTGGAATGCTCTATCCCTTCCTTGTTTTGCTGACCCTCCAGCAGACTCTCCCTCAACTATATATACTTCACATTCATCTGGATTTTTAGATGAACAATCTGCTAATTTTCCTGGAAGAGAACCTATATCTAAAGCTGATTTTCTAAGAACTAATTCTCTTGCTCTTTGGGCAGCTTCCCTAGCTTTTCTAGAAAACATAATTTTTTCTATGATATTTTTTGCAGTACTAGGATTATCTTCTAAAAACATTTTCAGATAACTTCCAACAATATTTGAAGCAATTCCTGTAACTTCTGAATTTCCTAATTTTGTTTTTGTTTGACCTTCAAACTGTGGTTCAGGTATTTTTACAGAAATTATAGCAACTAATCCTTCTCTTACGTCCCCACCTTGAAGTTTTCCATCTTTATCTTTTAAAAATCCTTGTGTTTTTCCTATATCATTTATAACTCTTGTCAGTGCAGTTCTAAATCCACTTACATGTGTTCCACCTTCATGTGTATTTATATTATTTACAAAAGAATAAACAACTTCAGTTTGATTAACAGTATACAACATAGATATTTCAACTGAAACTCCATCTTGCTCTCCCATCATATAAATAGGGTCTTTCACTATTCTCATACTGTCTTTTCCTACTATTTCATCTAAAAAATCAACAATTCCTCCATCAAATTTAAGAGATTCATGTTTTTGTTTCTCAACTTCTGATTTTCTTAAATCATTTATTTCAATTGTTAATCCTTTATTTAAATATGCAAGTTCTTTCAATCTTGTATATAAAATACTATAGCTATAAATTAAAGTTTCAAAAATTTCTTTATCAGGTTTAAATTTAACAGTTGTTCCTGTTTCTTCATCCTTCATTTTTCCAATTATTTTAACATCTTCCAAAGGAACACCTTTATTATATTTTTGATACCATAATTTTCCATCTCTTCTAACTGTAATTTCTAACCATTCAGAAAGAGCATTTACTACAGATATTCCAACACCATGTAATCCACCAGAAACTTTATAGTTATTATTTTCAAATTTTCCACCAGCATGTAAAACTGTTAAAACTATTTCCATTGCTGATTTTCCATATTTTGGGTGAATTCCAGTGGGGATTCCTCTTCCATTATCTGTAACCTCTATTATGTTATCAGGGAGTATACTTACTGATATTTTGTTACATTCCCCTGCTAATGCCTCATCTACTGAATTATCCACAACTTCCCATACAAGATGATGTAACCCTCTTTCAGATGTTGTTCCTATATACATTCCAGGTCTTTTTCTAACAGCTTCTAAACCTTCTAATACTGTTATATTTTCTGCTTGATAATTACTCATTATTTCCTCCAAAAGTTTTCTTCACTGTTAATTCTAAATTACCTATTTTATATCTTATTTCTTTCACATAATTTTCATTTATTATCTCATTACATTTCTTTAAATATTTATCTTCATTTAAAATCATATAATGCATAACTGTACTACTTTCAACAATAACATGAAGAACTCCATCCTTCAAATAATTTGGAAAGCTTTTTTTTTCTAAATTCCCAACAATTTCAATCCAATTAATTTTTATATAAATTTCTTTTAGTTTTCTACTTTTTTTCAAGGCTTCATCTATAAGATCCTTTACACTTAATATCTTTAGCATAATATTTCTCCATTTTTAATTTCAAAATTTTCACTATCTATATCTAGTTTATTAGTTGAACTTATAAAAAGTTGAATTTTTCTATTTTTTAAATAATCTAATATATTTTTTTTTCTTGAATTATCAAAATAAGATGAGATATCGTCTATTATAAAAATTGGATTTTCTCTTTTTTCTTTATAAATCATATCAATCTCAGAAAGTTTTAATGAAAAAATTATGGACTTTTTTTCACCTTGGGATGAAAAAGATTTGGAGTCTTTTTCATTTAACAAAAATTTGAATTCGTCCCTTTGGGGACCTACAAGTGAATGTCCATATTTTTTTTCATTTAAAACTTGTTTTTTTATTTCATTTTTTATTTTTTCTTTTATTTTTTCTAAAGAATCCTTTTTATCATAATTGATTTCTGACACATATTTTATATTTAATTCTTTTTTATCATCAAAAATTTTTCTATAATTTAAATTTAATAAAATTGAAATTCTATTTATATATTCTATTCTTTTTTTTATAATATTCGAAGCTAAAAAAATAAATTCTTCTTCATATACCTGATAAATTTCATCTTTAGTTTTTTTCTCTTTTAAATATTGATTTCTCACCTTTAAAACTTTACTAAAATTCTTTAAAAGTTTGTAATATTCTTCATTACTTTGGGAAATTTCTTCATCAAAAAATTTTCTTCTTATACTGGGAGACCCAGTTATTAGTTCTATATCTTCAGGTATAAAAATAACCGCATTAATTTTACCATAAAATTCTTCATGATTAACTTTTTTACCATTAAAATTATATTCTTTTTTCCTATCAGAAAATTTTACAGAAATATTTTTTTTTCCCAATCTATCTTCATATTCTAGATAACTCCCACA
Source organism: uncultured Fusobacteriaceae bacterium (assembly GCA_947072665.1). GTDB lineage: Bacteria > Fusobacteriota > Fusobacteriia > Fusobacteriales > Fusobacteriaceae > JAGNZR01. The sequence goes on from CAMTIW010000030.1 coordinate 18,654, forward strand.
TTTATCTTTTTCATATTTTATTAATTCTTGAATCTTATTACTTCTAAAACTTTTCCCTGTTGCTGTAAAATATATAGCTTCTAGTATACTGGTTTTACCCTGACCATTTTTACCATGAAAAAGATTGAAATTCTCATTAAACTTTATGCTTGAATCTTTTAAATTTCTGAAGTTTATAAAGTTTATTTTTCTTAATTTCAAATATTTCACCACCATTTTAGAATATTACATTTCTATTTTCTTTACTTGAAATTCTTTATCTTGAAATTTAACCTTATCTCCATTATAAAGTTTTTTCCCTCTTCTTGTTTCTATTTCATTATTAACAAGAACAACACCTTCTTGGATAAAATATTTAGCATCAACTCCACTACTCACCACTCCAACCCATTTTAAAAATTGATCCAACTTTATAAATTCACTAGTTATTGTAATTATCTCCATCTCTTTCTCCTTAAATAAATTTCTCTTATTTTCTTCCTTAAATAGTATCATAAATTTTAAATTCTGTATACTAAGTTAGGCTTATTTTTTATGTATATAAACAATAATAAATATAGTTATCTAATCTTTAACATTCACCTTTTAAAACTCTTTCCACATATATTTTTATTGCATTGGTATATGCAGGTTTCAATTTTAATTTCATTGTTAAAAGAATTTTTTCTGTCATTCCAGTTTCTTTACAGCATAACTTTATCGCTTTTTCTTCTATTTTCATCTTCTCAAATTCATCTAATTGTTCAAATGTTGATATTAAATCATTAACTTTAGTTTCACCCACTAGTTCTTTTATATTTTTTATAATTAATGGTGACAATGGTACTATAGGCTTATTAAATGCCTTTCCTGCTCTTTTTATACCAGTTTTAGTAAGTTTATTTAAATTCCCATTATCCACAGTTCCAAAAAGTGTCTTTTGTTTCACTTCACTTTTATCCTCTAATTCCATATTATTTAAAACCCCGTTAATATATTGAACTAATGTTGTTTTTATAGGAGCATTTAAATTTTTATAAATATTAACTAATAATTTTTTTGTAAACTCTGCCCCATATTCTTTTTCTATTTTATGAATTTTATTTTCTGCTCTCTTGTCCCAAGTCTTACTTACATAAATATTTTTTTTAACTTTTACAACTTTTAATAATACTTCATCAGAAAATTCTAAAACTGATGTTTTTTTTACTTCTATTGCTTTACTATTTGTTTTTACTATTGTTTTTATTGATTTTTTTTCTTCTTCAAATTTTTTCTCAATTTGAGAAGAGTTCCCTCTATTGGAATTATTTAAATTAATATTTATATTATTTTTTCCCAATTGAGTTATTGGTTTATGCTCTAAATATGTTGATATATGACAAGTTCCATCTTTTTCTTTATTAAATTTATATGTTAAATAATAAGTGCTATTTGACTTGTCATATTCATTGCTATAAAATTCTATATAACCCAATTCTTTCAATACATCAAAAGCTTTTTGAATTCTTCCTAATACTTGTTTCATCCTACAGAGTATATATTTTTTTATATTACCATCTTTTCCAGCTCTTTCTGTTACTTGTTCCGTTTTTAATGGTATTATAGCAGCTAAAGTCCTCACATTTATTTTATTCATATTTTGTTCAAATCTCATTTGACTTATATATTTATAAATTCTAGATGCTATAGGATCTAAATTCATTATTTCCACAAGAGTTTTAGAATTATATTTTACATATCTTTTTTCTTTTATTTTTTTTCTAATATTTTTATTTAAAGTTACTCTATAATAGACTTTTTTTCCTATTTTTAGTTTTTGGTAAGTTAAAAGTTTAAATTCTTCATCTTCAAATTTATATTTACCTAGTTTAGAGTGATTGGATACGGTAAATTGATACTCAGTGTTCTTTAGATTTTTTAGAGCTTGCTCAACCTTTGTGTAATAAGTTCTATTCATTTTGTTTCCTAAAAAATTTTCTATAAAATTAGAAATTTCAAAATCAATATATTCATCACTATCAATATCATCTTTTTGAGCTTCGTACATGGAAATTAAATAAGTATATATTTTTTCTTCAAATATAGAGGGTTGAAAAACTTTATCTGTTGAATTCTTAGCAATTAAAGTACTCATCATGGTCACACCCATATCTTCAAACTTATATTGGAAATTTATTCTTTTATTTTGTTTTTGAGGAGTAAAAAATGGAAAAATTAACATTTCCAATGGAATATTAATTATATTATCTTTTAAATTTAGAAAATTTCCAGTTTCTTTAATTATAACTTCTCTTACTTCAATATCAGGAACTTCATTTAAAGTTATTTCAAATTTTTTTATATCCTCTACAAGAGAGCCTGCTGAAGATAAATCAAAAAAATCAAGAGTTGATTCTTCTTCTTCTTCATTTTCTTTATTTTTTTTTAATTTTTTATTACATTCCAATTCATTAACATTATCAACTTCTTTTGAATTTTTCATAACTCTCCTTCTTTTCCATAAGACATAAATGAAGTTATAAAATAGCACTCATTTTTATGTATACGTACAATAATATTTTTAGCATAAAGATTATACTATTTTTTATGTATATAAGCAATAATAATTTTTTTTATATTTTTTATAATTTATGTGTATTTTCAAATATTTTATTCCTAGATATATAAGAAATTTTAACTCTATAAAATTATTATTGCACTTAGAATTGATGATTTTTTCTTTTGTATACGAACAATAATATTATTAGATTTGATTTTTTCATTGGTAAATATAGACTTATAATATAAAAAAAAAAAAAATATATATATATCATTTATTTATTTATTTATTTTTTTCTTTTTTAAACGAAAAGTAATATAAAATAAATTAATATTC
>CAMTIW010000031.1 GCA_947072665.1 uncultured Fusobacteriaceae bacterium
GTTGCAGAGATTACTAAGTAATTCAACTTTAACATATAAATAAAATCAGGAAGATGAAGTATGAAAATTATTTCATCTTCTTTTTTTACTTAAAAAAATAGAAAAAATTAAGGATAAAAAAATAGAATTACTATTAAAGATATGGTATTATATAGTTAAAAGAGTTTGGAGCGATTAAACAATGGAAAATATAATAGAAAGTTTATCACATTTAGATTTTATGGGAACCATAATTGCAATAACTGGTTTTTTAGTAGGATTTAAATTTCCAGATTGGGATTTTAAAATGAAACTTAAACATAGAAATATATTGACACATAGTCCTTTGGTAGTTTTGATCTTTATATATTTCCATTCAAAACAACCAGTAGAAGTGAGTCGATATTTTATAGTGGGATTTTCTTTAGCAATAGGTCTTCATCTGATTTTTGACCTTTTCCCAAAAGGGTGGGGTGGTGGTTCTTTAATACAAATACCAATTATATCTTATACTTGTTCACCACGGTTATCAAGGATGTTATTTAGAATTTTTATAATGATATCTTTATATATATCCATATTATATACACAAACAATATCTGAATATTTTATAGTTTTTATTATAGGATTAGTTATCCTTTTTAGAAATATAAAAAAAGAGGAGAAGTTTTTTAGACCTTTTAGTATATATTTTTTATTTTTTATAGTTTTAGGTTCTTTAAAATATGAAGCATTAGTTGTATATATTACAAAATATGGAAAAGAAGTAATCTTTATTTTTGAAAAAATGGCTGCTAAAGTTATTTCATATATTTAATATATATAGCTTTTCTTGACATGAATAGATAATAAAGTTTATAATTGTAACTAGGTAAAAAATTATTGTGAGGAGAAAAAATGAGAGATATTAAAATGTTAAAAACAAATGCAAATGAAATAAGAAAATCTATCATTAAAATGGTTAGTAATGCTAAATCAGGACATCCAGGAGGTTCTTTATCCATCGCTGATATTTTATCAGTTTTATATTTTTCAGAAATGAATATAGATATAAAGAATCCAAAAGACCCTAATAGGGATAGATTAATTTTATCCAAGGGACATGCTTCTCCTGCAATATATGCAACATTAGCAGAAAAAGGATTTTTTAGTAAAGAGTTATTAATGAGTTTTAGAGCCTATGGATCAATATTACAAGGACATCCTGATATGAAAAAAGTTCCAGGTATAGATATGTCAACAGGTTCTTTAGGTCAAGGATTATCAGTAGGAAATGGTATAGCATTATCAGCGAGAATGTCAGGTCAAGATTATAGAACTTACGTAATAATGGGTGACGGTGAAATACAGGAAGGTCAGGTTTGGGAAGCTGCAATGACAGCTGCTCACTATAAGTTAGATAACGTATGTGCAATACTTGATAGCAATAATCTTCAAATTGATGGAAATGTTAATAAAATAATGGGTGTAGAACCTCTTGATAAAAAATGGGAAGCATTTGGATGGAATGTAATAAAAATTGATGGTCATAACATGGAAAGTATTATTTGTGGTTTGAAATTAGCAAAGGAATGTAAAGGAAAACCAACAATTTTATTAGCTACTACAGTTAAAGGAAAAGGGGTTTCATTCATGGAAAATGCATGTGAATTCCATGGTTCAGCACCTAATGTTGAGCAAACTGAAAAAGCATTAATTGAATTAAATAAAATAGTTGACTAAATTTAGGGAGGATAAAAAGAATATGGCTAAGAAATCTACAAGACAAGCTTACGGAGAAGCTCTGGTTGAGCTTGGAAAAATAAATAAAGATGTGGTTGTATTAGATGCTGACCTAACAAAATCAACTAAGACGGCATTATTTCAAAAAGAATTTCCTGAAAGACATATTAACGTGGGAATATCTGAAGCAGATATGGTTGGAACAGCAGCAGGATTGGCAACATGTGGAAAAATAGCTTTTGCTTCTACTTTTGCAATGTTTGCAGCAGGTAGAGCTTTTGATCAAATAAGAAATACAGTTTGTTATCCTAAATTAAATGTAAAAATAGCGCCTACACATGCTGGGATTTCTGTGGGAGAAGATGGTGGTTCTCATCAATCGGTTGAAGATATGGCTCTTATGAGAGCAATACCAGGAATGGTTGTTCTTTCTCCTGCTGATGCAACGGAAACTAAAAAAATGGTTTTTGCAGCAGCAGAATATGTAGGTCCTGTATATATTAGAATGGGAAGATTGGATACGGAAGTTCTTTTTGATGATTCTTATGATTTTCAAATTGGTCTAGCAAATACAATTAAAGATGGAAATGATGTAACAATAGTTGCCACAGGACTTATGGTAGAGCAAGCATTAAAAGCAGCTAAAATTTTAAATGAAGAAAATATATCTGTAAGAGTAATTAATGTGGGAACGATAAAACCTTTAGATGGTGAAACAATATTAAAAGCTGCTCAAGAAACTAAATTTATCATAACAGCAGAAGAGCATTCTGTTATAGGTGGTTTAGGTTCAGCAGTATCTGAATTTTTAAGTGAAACTTATCCAACACTAGTAAAAAAATTAGGTATTTATGATAAATTTGGACAGAGTGGAAAAGGTGAAGAGCTTTTAATAAAGTATGATTTAACAGCAGAAAAATTGGTAAATATGGTAAAAGAAAACTTGAAATAAAATAGTTGGAAGTGATAAAGGCGAACTTTGTTTCGCCTTTATCACTATATATTTTTTAAAAAAGGAGAATTAGTTATGGTGTTTCAAAAAAAAACTAAAAACTTTATAGTTTTAATTTATATATTTTTTATTTTAAGTTTATTTATCTCACTTTTTTTAAATCTAAATGAGGCTAGAAAAAAAATCTCTAGCAGTAGTTTTATTCAAATAGAACTAGTATCAAAACTTAACTCTCAGGATTTAGAACAGCTTGAAAAAAAAATACTAGAGTTGAAAGAAGTAAAAAAAGTAAGATACTATTCTAAAGAAGAAGCACTTAATAATTTGGTTAAAGAGTTACAAATTTCCATTTCAGAATCAAGTAATCCCTTATCTGATATAATTATAGCAAATATAAATAATTTAGAAGCTGCGAAATTACTAGTGGAGCAGTTAGAAGATGAAAAAAATATCTCCACCATGCATATAGATGAAGCTTTTATAAAAAATAATGAAAATAAACTTAAGATAATCAATCTTGAAATAGTGATAACAACATTTTTACTTATAGTTCCTAGTATTATTTTGATAATGAAATTATATAGTGATATGGTGGAAAATAATTATATATATTATTATTTAACTTCTAAAAAAAGAAATAATTTAAAAAAGAAATCCAAGAGAGTTTCAGCATTACCCATGGCAATTTCTGGAGTTATAGGGGTATTGTTTTATGCTAATTTTTATTATTTTTTTAGAGATAAATTACTTACATATGATTTAAATTTTTCACTTATATCACCTGAGCAAGTTATTATAACTACTGGGAGTATATCTTTTTTAATAATTATAATTTGTTTGTTAAGACCTTTTTTAGGTAAAGAAGTTGATGAGTAGTGAATGAAAAAAAAATTAAAGGGATAATTAAATTAATAATAGTATTAATTTTTTTTCAAAATAATTTATATGGAAAAAAAGAAAGTGTCTCAGAACTAAAAAAAGATATTCTAAGAATAGATAGTACAATAAAAACAAAAAATATAAGAATAAAAAAAATTGCTACTGAGAAAAATACCTTGGAAAAACAAATAGAAAAAAATGAAGAAGAGATAAAAGAAGCAAGAATTGAGAGAACAAAAATATTAGAAGAAATCAGAAAAGTAACTAAAAATATAGACTATTCTCAAAAGAATTTAACAATGAGTTCAGGTGAATTATTGAGAACTAGAGATGAAAATATTGCAAAAATAAAAGCTTGGAATAGATTTGTTATTTCAAAGGAAAATACGGAGATATCCCCTCAAAAGAAAGTATCATTTAAAAATATATTAATAACCGATTTTAATAAAATAGAAAGGGTTGAAAACATTCAAGAGAATATAAAAAAAGTAGCAGTAAATGTTGAAAAGGAAAAACGAGAACTTATAAGATTACAAAATAAAATAAGTATGAATGCTAAAACTTTAGATACTAAAATTAAACATCAAGAATCACTTATAAAAAAATTAAATAATGAGAAAAATAATCATGAGAGTTCTATTAAAAAGTTATTAAAAGAAAAGATAAGAATAGAAAAAGCTATTGAAAAAATAATTTTAGAAAGAACAAAAGTTGATAAAAAGATAAATTTAACAACTGCTAAATCAAGAGTAGGAAAAATATCCCAGCCTATACAAGGGAAAATTGTAACGAGATATGGACAAAAGAAAAATGGAATAGCAAGTAACGGAATTGAAATAAGAGGGACTTTAGGTTCTGAAATCAACTCTACTGGAGCAGGAAAAGTAATTTATTCAGATATATTTGTAGGGTTAGGAACAGTGGTTATGATAGATTATGGAAGTAATCTTATAGGTGTTTATGGAAATTTAATATCAGCAAATGTAAAAATGGGACAAATAGTAAAAAGAGGTCAAAATATTGGAATATTGGGATATTCCAGTGACTCCCAACCTGATCTTTATTATGAGTTGAGATTTAAATTAAAAGCTATAAATCCAGAAAAATTCTTCTAAAATAGGGGGAAAGAGTTTGAGAAAATGCTGTATATTTTATAACGAGGAAAAGCAATTAGCTAAAGATTTTTATACGAAAGTATATGCTTATTTAATAGAGAAAAACATAGAAATAATATCCAAAGAAAAAATCAATCAGGCTAGTTTTGCTATAGTTATTGGAGGTGATGGAACCCTTCTTCGAGCATCTAAAGAGATAATAAAAAATGAAACCATTCATGTAATAGCTGTTAATGCAGGGAGTCTTGGTTTTTTAACAGAGATAAAAATAAGTAATGCAATTTCTGTAATCACGAGATATTTAACAGGTGAATTTAGAACAAGAAGTAGAGAATTTTTGGAAGTTAAAATTAGAGATAAAACATACGATGTTCTCAATGAGGTTGTAATTTCCAAAGGTGGAGTTATGACGAAATTATTAAGAGTTGGAATATACTCCAATAATGAATATATGAATACCTATAGGGCAGATGGAGTTATACTTTGTACTCCAACAGGGTCAACAGCCTATTCTCTAGCGGCAGGTGGTCCTATTGTGGCTCCCAGTTTGAGAGGGATAATAATAACACCAATAGCACCTCATAATTTAACAGCTAGACCTGTGATAATAGATGGAAATGAAGAGTTAATAGTAAAAATAGAGGATAAAGATAGAGTTGGATATGCAGTTTTAGATGGAGAAACTTGTGCAAAAATTAATTATGATGACATGGTTTATATTAAATTTTCAGGAAAAAAATTAAATTTAGTTTTACCAGAAGATTTAAGTTATTATGCTATGCTGAGAGAAACTCTAAAATGGGGTGATAATCTGTGTTAAAAGAGTTAAAAATAGAAAATTTAGCAATTATTGATAAGCTAGATTTAGAATTTGAAAATGGGCTAATAACTTTAACTGGAGAAACTGGAGCTGGAAAATCTATAATAATGGAAGGAATAAATCTTCTTATAGGAGAAAAAGCTAGTGTGGATATGATTCGTGATGGAAGTGATACCTTATTGGCACAGGGAGTTTTTGAAATTACAGAAGATCAAAGTTTAGAATTGGAAACTCAGGGTATAGAGTTAGAAGGAAATGAAGTTATAGTAAGAAGATCTCTAGATAGAAATGGAAGAGGAAAAGCCTTTGTAAATGGGATAAGAGTACCAATGGGTAATCTTAAAGGAATTATGTCTACATTGGTGGATATTGTAGGTCAACACTCACATCAAATGTTACTGACAAAATCTAACCATATAAAATTATTAGATAAATTTTTAGGTGAGAAAGGTAAACTTATTAAGTTAGAACTTTCAAACTATCATGAAAAATATGTTATTATTACAAATAAAATAAATGAAATTGAAAATTTAAAAAAAGAAATATCTGAAAAACGCGAGTTTTATGAATTTCAACTGGAAGAAATCATAAGAATCAATCCTGTTATTGGGGAAGATATAAAATTAGAAGATGAGTATAAAAAATTGTTTAATGCTGGTAAGATAAAAGAAAAACTTCAAAATTCTGAAGAATTATTAAAAGAAGGAGAATTAAATGCTCTTAATTTTATATATAATTCAAAAAAATCTCTAGAACTTTTATGTAAATATGGTTTAGAATTTAAAGACGTATTCGAAAGGTTAGAGAAAATATATTATGAATTAGAGGATATAACAGATAGCATTAATTCTATAAATAATGAAATAGAAGCTGATGATAATAAATTAGAGAAAGTTATTTTAAGATTGGATGAAATAAACAAATTAAAATTAAAATATGGAAGTAGTATTGAGAAAATACTAGAACATAGAGATAAAATGAATTTTCAATTAAATACACTGGAAGAGAATAATTTTGAACTCAAATCTTTAATAAAAGAAAAAGAAAAAATAAAAGAAGAATATTATATAAAAGCAGAGGAATTGACAAATTTAAGAAAATTAAAAGGTAATGAGATAGAAAAAAATCTTAAATCTGAATTAGCCTTTTTAAGTATGAAAGAAGCTGAATTTACTATTAGTTATGAAAAAATTAAAGGAATAACTGCAAATGGCGTGGATTCAGTGGAATTTTTTATTTCAACAAATTTGGGTCAAGTAGCAAAACCATTGTGGAAAATAGCTTCAGGTGGAGAGGTTAGTAGAATAATGCTAGCTCTTAAAGTTATTTTTTCAAAAGTAGATAATATTGCTATGTTATTATTTGATGAAATTGATTCTGGTGTAGGTGGAGAAACTGTAAAAAAAATTGCTGATAAACTTAAAGAAATTGGAGAAAATTCTCAAGTGATTTGTATAACCCATTCCCCAGTAATTGCATCTAAATCAAAACAACAATTCTATATAGAGAAAAAAAATATAGATGGAAAAACTATTAGTTCTGTAAAAGTTTTAGATGAAGATGAAAGAATTATAGAAATAGCAAGAATGTTAGCTGGAAATGATGCGTCAGAAGCAGTAATAAATCATGCTAAGGAGCTTTTAAATGTTAAGTAATTCAAAAAAAATAGTAGATGACTATATTGTTAATTTGATGAAAAAAGGAAGAGTTTCAGAAGAAACTATAGAAATTTATAAAAATGAGATAGAGGATTTTCTTAAATTTATTGGGAATGATGATATCTTAAAAGTACGTCCACTTAAAATAATGAACTATGTCCAATTTTTAAAAAAGAATTTCTCAGATAGTTCAGTAAAAAGGCGTTTAGCTTCAATAAATGGTTTTTTTAAATATTTATTGAAAACAGAAAAAATAAATTGTAATCCTACAGAAGGTATAAATGTAAAAATTGAAGTTAAACCTATAAAATCAAAAGTTGAAATAGGGGAAATAAATTCTATTTTAGATTTTTGTCCTGAAAACTCCAAGGGGAAAAGAGATAAATTAGTAATTGAACTTCTTCGAACTAGTGGGTTAAAAATAAATGAAATATTAGAGATAAAAATATCTGATATTATAAAAAATAAAGAAATTAATATATTAAAAAAAACTGGTAAAGTAGTTATTCATTTAGAAGAAAAGGAATCTCTATCTTTAAAAGAGTTTATTGAAGAGTTTAGAAATCAAATAGATGAAAAAAAAGAAAATTATCTTTTTAAGGAATTAACTAGACAAAATTTTAGGGCAAGATTTATAAAATACTGTAAATTAGCAGGGATAGAAGAAGAAATATCTCCCATTGAAATAAAAAAAACAGTAAAAGAAATGATTATAGCCAAAGAGAAAAAAGAATCTCCTAGCTACATGGATAAAATAAGAGAGATATATATGAAAATAGGAATAGGAGATGAATAATAATGAAAGCAGGATTTATAGCTGTAGTAGGAAGACCAAATGTAGGAAAATCAACTTTAATTAATAAAATGGTAGCAGAAAAAGTTGCAATTGTATCTGATAAAGCAGGAACTACAAGAGATAATATAAAAGGAATATTAAACTTTAATGACAATCAATATATATTTATAGATACACCAGGAATTCATAAACCCAAACATCTTTTAGGAGAACATATGACAAATAGTGCAGTTAAAGTTCTAAAGGAAGTGGACGTAATTGTATTTATGTTAGATGGGACACAAGAGATAAGTACAGGTGATGAATTTGTTATGGCTAGAGTTATGGAAGCAAGAAAAACTCCGAAAGTTTTATTGATAAATAAAATAGATAAACTAGATGATGAAGAGTTAGCTTTGAAAAGAATAGAAGTAAAAGAAAAATTAGGAGACTTTGATGCTATTGTTGAACTTTCAGGGTTATATTCAATTGGGATACCTAAATTATTAACAGCACTAGACCCATTTTTAGAAGAGGGAATTAAATATTACCCAGATGATATGTATACAGATATGCCAATATATAGAATAATAACTGAGGTAGTAAGAGAGAAAATACTTCATAAAACAAGGGAAGAAATTCCACACTCAGTAGCAATTGAAATTGTTAATGTAGAGAGAAGATCCAACGGGAAAGATAAGTTTGACATTAATATTTATGTAGAAAGAGATTCTCAGAAAGGAATTGTTATAGGTAAGAATGGTGCTCTATTAAAAGAGATTGGGACTGAGGCAAGAAAAGATATTGAAACTCTTTTGGGACAATCAATATATTTGAATCTTTGGGTAAAAGTTAAAGATGATTGGAGAAAGAAAAAACCTTTCTTAAAAGAATTGGGTTATACTTTTGAAGGGTAAGAGTGATAAGATGAGAGAGATAGAAGAAAAAAAAATCAAAGAAATAATTTATATTAACTGTAGCTTAAAAGATGCTGGTAAGAGAATGGATATGGTTATAAATGATTATATGACAGGAGTAACTAGAGCCTATATTCAAAATTTAATAGATGGAAACAATATTGAGATAAAAGGTAAAAATAAAGTTAAAAGTGGAAATAAAATCAAAGGTACGGAAGAAATAATAGTTAAAATACCTGAAGATATAATGTTAGATATAGTCCCAGAAAACATCCCAATTAATATAATATATGAAGATAAAGATATGATAATTGTAAATAAAGAACCAAATATGGTTGTTCATCCTGCTGTGGGAAATTATACAGGAACTCTTGTACATGCAATTTTATATCATGTAAAAGATCTTTCAAGTATGAATGGTGTAATAAGACCAGGTATAGTTCATAGATTAGATAAAGATACCAGCGGTGTTATTATTATAGCTAAAAATGATATAGCACATCTCAAATTATCAGAGATGTTTAAAGAAAAAACAATGGAAAAAACTTATATATGTATTTGTAAAGGAAACTTCAAAGAAAATAAAGGTAGAATAGAAAACTTGATAGGTAGAGATGGAAAAGATAGAAAAAAAATGGCAATAGTGGAAGATGGTGGAAGAGTAGCTATTAGTAATTACGAGGTAATAGATTCGGGAAATAATTTTTCTCTTGTTAAAGTTAGAATAGAAACTGGAAGAACCCATCAGATAAGAGTACATATGAGATCTATTAATCATCCTATAGTTGGAGATTCTGTCTATGGAATTACAGGAAGTAAAGAAGTGGCTAAAAGACAAATGCTACACGCCTATACTTTAAAATTTAATCATCCAATAACAGGAAAAGAACTTTTCATTCAAGGTGAAATACCTGAAGATTTTAAAATTATAGCTAAAAGATTAAAACTAAATCTAGAAAGATTAAATCCTGACTTTCAAGAAGAATGGGATAGGATAATAGATGAAGATTAGTGATAATTTATTGTATTGTTTTGATTTGGAAAATGGAGATATAATAGGTGTAGATGAAGCTGGTCGAGGACCACTAGCTGGACCTGTTGTAGCTGGAGCAGTGTATTTAAAAAAATATAGTGAAAAATTAAATGAGATAAATGATTCAAAAAAACTTTCAGAAATAAAAAGAGAAAAGTTATTAGAAATTATTAAAGAACATTTTGAAATCGGGATAGGAGTTGCAACAGAAAAAGAAATAGATGAAATTAATATCCTGAACGCAACATTTTTAGCAATGAGAAGAGCTTTGGATGAATTAGAAAGAAATAATATTCATATATTTGAAAAAAAAATATTGATAGATGGAAACCAATATATAAGAGAGTATAGAGGAGAGCAGCAGTTTGTAATTAAAGGTGATAGTAAGAGTCTATCCATAGCTGCAGCATCAATTATTGCCAAGGTAACTAGAGATAGATACATGAAGAAAATATCAAAAGAATATCCTGAATATGAGTTTGAAAAACATAAAGGATATGGGACTAAAAGACATAGAGAAATTTTAATCAAGAAAGGTCCAATAGAAATTCATAGAAAAACTTTTTTGAAGAAGATTCTAGGAGAATAAAAAAATGACTAATAGAGAGAAGGGTTATTTTTATGAAGAAAAAGCTACTGAACTCTTAAAGAATAAAGGTTATATTTTATTAGAAAAAAATTATTATTCAAAAAAAGGTGAAATAGATTTAATTGCTAAAAAAAAGGATTTGATAATATTTGTAGAAGTAAAATATAGAAGTACTAATAATTATGGAACAGCTTTTGAAGCTGTTGGAAAATGGAAACTTAAAAGAATATATAAAACAGCACAAAAGTATATTAGAGACATGAATTATGGAGATGTAAACTATAGATTTGATCTTATAATTTTTGAGAAAAATAAAATTCAATGGATAGAAAACATCTTATGGGAGGATGAAATTGGATATTAAATGCTTAAAATGTGGAAGTTCTAAATATTATGTTAAAACTGCTATTTTCCCCCAAAAAGATAGTGGTTTAAAAATTCATCTAGGAGCATATTATTTAAAAGTATGTATAGAATGTGGTTTTACAGAAATTTATGAAGCGGCTATTGTGGATAAAGAAAAGGAGGAAAAACCTGAACCTGTTCCAGAGTATTAAAAAAATAATATTTTTAGATACTTGTTCCATGTGTAAAAAAAAATTGAAATCAAATGAAAATTATTTATGTGAAGTTTGCTATAGTTATTTAATGAGTAATAGTAAGTTAAAAAAAAATAAAAATATTTATTATATTTATGTGTATAACTCTCAAATAAAAAGATTATTAAGTGATTATAAATTAAAAAATAGAAAGTATTTAGGAAACATTTTAGCAAGAATCATTGAAAAAAAGATACAATATATAATATTAAAAAAAAAAATAGATGTTGTGATACCTGTTCCCATTAGCAAAGAGAGAATGTTAGAGAGAGGCTTTAATCAGGTGGAGGAATTTTTAAAAATTTCAAAAATAAATTATGATGAAATTATAAGAATAAGAGATACTAAGCATATGTATATGCTTAAAAATAAAAAAGAGAGAAGTGATAATGTAATAAATAGCTTTCAAATAAACTTAGATTTAAAAAATAAAAATATTTTATTAATAGATGATATTTTAACTACTGGTGCAACTATAGAAGAAATTATCAGAGAAATAAAAAAAAAATATGAAACTGGAAAAATATATATATTTTCCTTTGCTACAACAACAAAAATTTTAAAGAGAGGACGGGAAGATGGGAATTGAAATTTATGTGAATAACCAAAAGCTAAACTCAAGAAGAAAAAATTTTAAAACTTTAGGATTAGCAATAAAAGAAATTAATAATATTTTAGGTAAAGAAAAAAAAATAGCCACTGATATTTTTATAAACGGTGAAAAATTTAATGAAAATCATTTATACAATAATGAAAAATGTGTAATCGAAGTAATGACGAAAGACCATAGTTCTATTCTTCTTGAAAATTTATATAAAGTAGAAGCAAATGGAAATAGATATTTTGAGATAATAGAAGAAATTTATTATTATTCACCTGAAGGAATAGAATTAACACAAGCTATGACAGACCTTTTAAGCTTAGTAAGCTGGTTTCATAATTTGATAGCAACCTTAAATAACAATACAACAGAGGATGAAATACATTTAGATTTTGAAAATTATCTTGAAGATTTTAAAAAAGAGTACTTAGCACTAAAAAAAGCTTTTGAACAAGGAGATGAAGATTGTGTTTTAGATATATTAGAATACGACGTGGCAGGTTTAATCTCTGAATTTTTAAAAGAGAAGGATAAATATATAGAAGTTATAACTGAGCAACATTCTAATTCTAGATTATTAAGTTAAAAAAATAGCAAAAAAGATTAAATTATAATCAATAACTAAAAAAAAAATTCTAATATTTGAAATTTAAAAAAAAATATGTTAAGCTAAATTAAAGATAATATATATGGTTAAATATTTTAAATTCAAAATAAAGTTCGGAGGAAATTTAATGAGAAGAAAAGTTGTAGCAGGAAACTGGAAAATGAATAAAACTAATGAAGAAGGAATAGAAACAATAAAAGAATTAAGAAATTTAGTTGGAGAATATAAAAATGTTGATATAGTTATAGGAGCACCTTCAATAATGTTAGCTGACCTTGCTAAAGTATCTGCAGGTTCAAATGTAAAAATAGCTGCACAAAATATGTATCCAAAAGATTCAGGAGCTTTTACTGGAGAGATATCACCAGTTATGTTAAAATCTATCGGAATAGAATATGTTATTTTAGGTCATTCAGAGAGAAGAGAATATTTTCATGAATCTGATGAATTTATCAATCAAAAAGTGAAATCAGCATTGGCACATGGACTAACACCTATTCTTTGTATTGGTGAAAAGTTAGAAGAGAGAGAAACTGGAAAAACTTTAGAAGTAAATTCTAAACAAATAAAAGGTGGAATGGCAGGTCTATCAGTTGAAGAGGCTAAGAAAGTTATAGTTGCATATGAACCAGTATGGGCAATAGGAACAGGAAAAACTGCTACTCCAGAGATGGCTCAAGCAACACATAAAGAGATCAGAAAAGTAATAGAAGATATGTTTGGATTAGAGGTATCTAATGGAACTATAATTCAATACGGTGGTTCTATGAATGCAGCAAATGCAGCTGAATTAATGGCACAACCTGATATTGATGGTGGGTTAGTAGGAGGAGCATCTTTAGATGCTAAAGTTTTTGAAGTTATTATTAAAGCAGGAAATTAAGAATAAAAAATAAAATAAAATAAAAAGAACTGCTTAATTTGAAATTTCTTTTTAAGCAGTTCTTTTTATAAAAAAACTAAAATACTACAAGGAGAAAAAACAATGAAAAAACCTTTAATGTTAATGATTTTAGATGGTTGGGGAATAAATACTCATGTTGAAGAAAAAAATGCAATAAAAAATGCAAATCCAATAAATTTTATAAATCTTTTAAAAGAATATCCAAATTCAGAACTTGAAGCTTCTGGAGAAGCAGTAGGGTTACCTGAAGGACAAATGGGAAATTCAGAAGTTGGACATTTAAATATAGGTGCTGGAAGAGTAGTTTATCAACCTTTGGTTGAAATATCAAGAGATGTGAGAACTGGAAATTTTTATAATAAAGAGATGTTAATGGAAGCCTTTGAAAAAGCAAAAAGCACAGGAAAATCAATACATTTTGCAGGACTAGTTTCCAATGGAGGAGTACATTCACATATAGATCATCTTTATGGACTTCTTCAAATGGCAAAAAATTATGGATTAAAAAAAGTATATATTCATGCATTCTTAGATGGAAGAGACACAGCACCAAAATCAGGAATTAAATTTTTAGAGCAATTAGAAGAAAAAATAAAAGAAATTGGTATTGGGGAAATTGCTACAATTTCTGGCAGATATTATGCAATGGATAGGGATAAAAATTATTCTAGAACAAAATTAGCTTATGATGCTATGGTAAACGGAGTTGGAGAACATTCAAATTCTGCTGCAGAAGCCATAAAAAAAACATATGAAGCAGGAAAAACAGATGAGTTTGTGATACCGACAATAGTTGATGAAAATGGATTGGTAAAAGAAGGGGATATTTTTATCAATTTTAATTATAGACCTGATAGAGCAAGACAAATTACAAGAGCCTTGGTAGATAAAGATTTTAAAGAGTTTGATAGAAAATATTTAGGAGTTCATTATTACTGTATGAGACAGTATGACGTAACTATAGATGCACCTTTTATCTATACGGATAAAGAATTAGTAAATACATTGGGAGAAATTTTATCAGTAAATAATTTAACTCAGTTAAGAACAGCTGAAACAGAGAAATATGCTCATGTTACTTTTTTCTTTAACGGTGGAAAAGAAGTTGCTTATAAAGGAGAAGAAAGAGCATTAGTTAGTTCACCAAAAGTTGCAACTTATGACCTTCAACCTGAAATGTCTGCAGAGGAACTAACTAAAAATGTAATTGAAGCTATAGATTCCAATAAATTTGATGTAATAATAATAAATTATGCTAATCCAGATATGGTTGGACATACAGGAATAATGAATGCTGCAGTAAGAGCAATTCAAGAAGTTGATTCTTGCTTAAAAAGAGTAACTGATAAAATGTTAGAAAAAAATGGTACAGTATTAGTTACAGCAGATCATGGAAATGCTGAACTTATGGAGGACCCTATAACTCATGTACCATTTACTGCCCATACAACTAATAGAGTTCCATTTATATTAGTTTCAAAAGAATTAAAAAATAAAAAGGTAAAAAATGGGAAATTAGCAGATTTAGCTCCTACAATGTTAGATATTTTAGGAATTGATAAACCAAAAGAGATGGATGGAGAAAGTTTGATTATAAAATAGAAAAATGTTATAATGTGGTGAAATAAAAAATGAATTGAGGTGATGTTTATGAAGAAGAAGCTATGTTTACTATTGGTAATTCTATCATTAGTAGGATGTGCAAATGCTGGTTCTGGAGCTATTGGAGGAACTACTTTAGGAGCAGGAACAGGAGCACTTTTAGGACAGGCAATTGGACATAATAGTAAAAGTACCTTAATAGGTGCAGGGATAGGTGCAGCAGCTGGAGCTATTGTAGGAACATTACAAGATGGAAATAAAATTCAAGAACAACAATTATATAAGCAACAGAGTAGACCTATTTATTATCCAGTAGAATCTGGTTCGGAACAACCAAGATATCCATATTAAATAGTGATGTTAATAAAAAAAATCAAGATTACTCTTGATTTTTTTTATAAAAAATGATATTTTAAAGATATGTGCAGTGCGTTTAAGAATTATTTAAAAAGATTAGGAGGAATTAAAAAAATGAGAAAAGAATCAAAAAGTTTTCAGGCCGAAACAAAAGAACTATTAAATCTTATGATTCATTCGATTTATACTCATAAGGAGATTTTTTTAAGAGAATTAATATCAAATAGTTCAGATGCTATAGATAAAATAAAGTTTAAATCTTTAACAAATATAGATATCTTAGGTGAAGAAAAAGATTTCAAAATAAATATTTTTGGAGACAAAGAAAAAAAAATAATAACTGTTCAAGATAATGGAATTGGAATGACTTATGAAGAGGTTTTAGAAAATATTGGAACAATAGCAAAGTCAGGTTCAAAAGCATTTTCAGAAGAGATGAAAGGAAATGGGAAGGTAGCAGAGGTAGATATAATAGGACAATTTGGTGTAGGTTTTTATTCAGCTTTTATGATTGCAGAACGTATAATATTAGAGACTAGATCAGCATATTCAGAGAGTGGTGTTAGATGGACATCTACAGGTGATGGAAGTTATGAGATTGAAGAGATAGAGAAAATAGAACGTGGAACTAAAATAATTTTAGAAATAAGAGATGTAGAAGAAGATTTAGAATTTACAGAAGAGAATAAACTTAAATCTTTAGTAAAAAAATATTCAGACTATGTTAGATATCCTATTTTTATAGGAGAAGATGTTATAAATTCCACTAAACCTATTTGGAAAGAAAAAAAATCAGAACTGACAGAAGAAAAATATAATGAGTTTTATAAGACAAATTTCCATGACTGGGAAAATCCAAGTCATCATATGCATATAAATGTTCAAGGGAATTTAGAATATACAGCATTACTTTATATCCCTGGGAAAACTCCTTATGATTTTTATACAAAAGATTTCAAAAGAGGTCTTCAATTATACACAAAAAATGTTTTTATAATGGATAAATGTGAAGAACTAATCCCAGAGTATTTTAGTTTTATTAAAGGATTAGTGGATTGTGATACACTTTCTTTAAATATTTCAAGAGAGATACTTCAAAAAAATACTGAATTATCTAGTATTTCAAAGCATTTAGAGAAAAAAATAATATCTGAATTAGAAAAAATTCAAAAAGATGAAAGAGATAAATATATACAAATTTGGGATTCTTTTGGAAGAAATATTAAATTTGGAATCCAAGATATGTTTGGTATGAATAAAGAGAAACTTCAAAATCTTTTAATTTTTAAATCTTCAAAAGAAGATAAATATGTAAGTTTAAAAGAATATGTAGAAAGAATGGCTCCAGAGCAAAAAGAGATATATTATGTAGCTGGTGAAGATATAGAAGTGTTAAAATATCATCCTAAAATGCAAGCACTTAAAAATAAAAATATAGAAGTTTTATTTTTAACAGATAAAATAGACGAGTTCTCTTTAAAAACTTTAGAAAAATTTGAAGAAAAAACATTTAAATCTATAAATGATTCTGATTTTGAAAATCATGATTCAGAAGAAGATAAAGAGAAGCAAAAAGAAATTGAAGTAGAAAATAAAGAACTTTTAGAGAAAATTCAAAATATATTAGTTGAAAAAGTTAAAGAAATTAAAATTAATCCTAACTTAGGAGAGTCAGCAGTAGCAATTTCATCCAAAGGACAGGTATCTCTAGAAATGGAAAAAACATTGTCAGAAATGCCAGGAAATGAAGGTGTTAAAGCTGAAAAAGTTTTAGAGTTAAATCCAAACCATCCAATATTTAAAAAATTACAAAATAGTAATAATGAAGATGAATTAAAAAATTTAGTAGATATTTTATTTAATCAAGGTATGTTAATAGAAGGATTCCAAATAAAAAATCCTGTTGATTTTATAAATAAAATAAATTCTTTTATAAAATAGAAAAATAAAAAATAGGTCAAGCTACTACTATGTTGCTTGACTTATTTTTTTATATCAAACATTAGGAGATAAATTTTGAAAACAAAATTGATATGTAATAATAATAGAGAGCTTTTATCCATAATAAAAGAATCAATAATAAGTTCTAAGGAATTTTATTTTATAGTTTCTTTTATAAGATTTAGTGGTGTACAAATTATTTTAGATGTTCTTAAAGAAGCAGAAAAGAAAAAAATTCCAGGAAAAATAATAACTTCTAACTATATGGGAATAACTGAAAGGAAAGCTTTGGATTTTTTAAATAAATTTGAAAATATTGAAATAAAATTTTATGATGCTAGAAAAATAGGTTTTCATCCTAAAGGCTATATATTCAAAAATGATAAAACAAGTAAAGTCATAATAGGTTCTTCAAATATTTCTAAAGGGGGATTAAAAAGTAATATTGAGTGGAGTAGTGAGGAGATAGTGGAGAATGATTCTTTATATTTAGAAAATATTATGTCAGAATTTAGATATATTTGGTCTAAATCATATGTATACGAACAAAAATATTTTAATGATACTAAATTTGACTACACAAAGATTATAGATTATGATACTTTTGAAGTAAGTGATATAACAATTAATAGAAATACAATAAAACCTAACTATATGCAAGAAAAAACTTTAGAAAATTTAATAAGAATAAGAAAAAATAACAAAAAAAAAGCTTTAGTTGTAGCTACAACAGGAACAGGAAAGACGTACTTAACGGCTTTTGATGTGAGAGAATTAAATCCTAAAAGAATGCTCTTTATAGCTCATAGAGAAGAACTTATTCAAAACGCAAAAAAAACATTTGAAAAAATTATATTTGGGAAAAGTATGGGAATTTTTACTGGTGAAAAAAAAGAAAGTGAAAAGGATTTTATTTTTGCTACTGTTCAGAGTTTAAATAGAAATTTAGAATATTTTAATAAAGATTATTTTGATTATATCATTGTAGATGAAGCACATCACGCTACAAGTGAAACATATAAAGTTATATTAAATTATTTTCAATCAAAATTTTTATTGGGTCTTACTGCGACACCAGAAAGAACAGATGGAAATGATGTATATGGAATTTTTGATAATAATGTAGTTATGGAGTTTAGAATAAAAGAAGCTTTAGAGGAAAAATTAATAGTACCATTCCATTACTACGGTATTAGTGATATAAAAGAAATTGATTTATCTAATTTAGATTTAACAAAAATAGATGAAGTAGCTAAAAAACTCATGATACATAAAAGGACAGAATATATCATTGAAAAATTAAATTTTTATGGTTATTCTGGAGAAAAAAGGAAAATATTAGGTTTTTGTGCCAATATAGCCCACGCTAAATTTATGGCAGATGAATTTAATGAATTAGGAATAAAATCTAAAGTATTGACTGGTGAAAATACATCACATGAAAGAAAAAAAACTATTGAAAAATTAAATTTAAACACAGATGAATTAGAAGTTATTTTTACAGTGGATATATTTAATGAAGGAATTGATATTCCTAATATAAATGTTATATTAATGTTGCGTCCTACAAGCTCATCAGTGGTATTTATACAACAGTTAGGGAGAGGATTGAGAAGAAGTGAAGGGAAAGAGTTCTTAACAGTTTTGGATTTTATAGGGAATCATAATAAAATTTTTCTCATAGGGTTAGCATTAATGGGAAATGAAACAAAGGACAAAGATAGATTAGGGATAGCATTAAAAAATAATTTTAGCTATTTATCTAAAGAGATAGTTATAAGCATGGATGAGATATCTAAAGAAAATATATTAGCTCAAATAAATTCTAATAATTTTTCAACTTTAAAATATTTTAAAGAGGAGTATGAAACATTTAAAAACCTATCTTTAAGTGGAAGAATACCAACATATTTAGATTATCTAAATTATGAAGGAGCGCCAGATATTTTAAGGTTTATAAAAAAAACTAAATCATATGTTATTTTTTTAGAAAAAATAGGTGAAAGAATATTAAAAATAGATGAAAATGAAAGGAAAATATTAGAAGAAATAGAAAGTTTTTTACCATTAAAACGACCTTATGAATATATAGTTATAAAATATTTATTAAATAATAGTAGCTTAAATTTAAATCAAGCTAAAAAGGAAGTATTAAATACTATAAAAAGTGTGGAATTTGAAAGTATAATTCATTGTTTTAAATATCTGAATCAAGATTTTTATGATGATGGAGAAAAAAAAAGAAAGTTAAAACTTTTTAATTATAATGAAAAGAAAAATATTATTGAAAAAAGTGAGATATTTTCAGAGTGTATAAAGAATGATAAGATTAAAAAATATATAGAAGAGGTATTGATTTATGGAACTTTAAAATATGAACAAGAGTTTGGAAATGAAAATTATGGACTACCTTTTTTAAAATTATATTCAAATTATTCCATGAGAGATGTTGCTCTTTTAAGTAACTATTCAAAATTTCATAGTTCATATAGAAATGGAATAAACCCCAGTGAGGATAAAAAAAATTATTATTTATTTATAAATTTAAATAAAGAAGAGTTGATAAGTGGAAAAATAGACTATGAAAATACATTATTAGATAGTTTACATTTTTATTGGTACTCAAAAAAAACTACAAGTATTAGTTCCGAAAATGGAAAGGATTTTATTTTTTGTGAGAAAAGAGGAGTTAATTTACATTTTTTTATAAGAAAATTTAATAAAATTGATGAAATAACACAGCCATTTGTTTATGTAGGAAAAGGGATTGTAGAGGAATTTTTTGGAGAGAGACCTATCAAAACTAAAATAAGATTAGAAAATAAAATAGAAGAACTTGTATATTTAGATTTTGTTCGAAAATGAGTTATTAATGACCAAATAAAAAATTGACTTTATATGGAAAAAAGGTTAAATATATAGTGTAAATATTTCAAATTATTTATAAAATTTAACGTAGTTTAAGAGGGGGCAGTTGTGAGAGAATTAGGAATTTCGATATATGTAGGACATTCTGATATAGAAAAAAATAAGGAGTATATGGTTCTTGCAAAAAAATATGGTTTTAAAAGAATTTTCACTTGTCTACTTTCTATTGAAGGAGATAAAAATAAAATTATAAAAGATTTTAAAGAAACATTGGATTTTGCAAATTCTTTAGGATTTGAATCCATAGTAGATGTGAGCCCTGGAATATTTAAAGAATTAAAAATTTCTTACGGAGATTTAAGATTTTTCTCAGAAATAGAAGCATTTGGTATTAGATTAGATGAAGGTTTTTCTGGAAATGAAGAATCAATGATGACTTTTAATCCGTATAATTTAAAAATAGAATTAAATATGAGTAATAATACTAGATATATAGATACTATTATGGATTATATACCTAATAAACATAATTTGTTGGGATGTCATAATTTCTATCCACATAGATATTCTGGATTAACAAGGGAGCATTTTAGAATTTGTAATAATAATTTCATGAAATACGGACTAAAAACATCAGCATTCATAAATTCTCAAGAGGGGACATTCGGTCCTTGGCCAGTGGATGAAGGACTTTGTACATTGGAAGAACATAGAGACCTTCCAGTTGAAATTCAGGCAAAAGATTTATTTATAGAGGGTATAGATGTAGTTATTATTTCAAATTGTTATGCATCGGAAGATGAGTTGAAAAGATTAGGAAGTTTAAATAGAGATTTATTGGAACTTCAAGTGGAAATGATACCTAATCTTCCAGAGATAGAATCTAAGATAATAGAAGAAGAACTACATTTTAATAGAGGAGATGTGAGTGAGAATATGATTAGATCAACTCAATCTCGTGTTAAATATAAGGGTCATAAATTTGAACTTATAAATCCTGTAGATATAAAAAGAGGGGACGTAATAATAGAAAGTTCTTTTTATGGTCACTATGCAGGAGAACTTCAAATAGCAAAAAAAGATATGAAAAATTCAGGTAAAACAAGTGTTGTAGGAAAAGTAATAGAAGTGGAACATATTTTCTTAGATAGAATAAAGCCGTGGGAAAAATTTAGATTAAAAAAATCAAATTAAAAGTTTAAAAATTAAAAATAAAAGAAAGTCTTTGGAAAAAAATCCAAAGGCTTTCTACATATATTATCTTGGGGAGAATTAATATGAAAAACAAATTTTATAAATTCAGGGGAGAAAGTATTTATTTTGTTTTATGATATTTTGACGAAGGAAGTGGTGAAAAAGTTTAAAAATAAAAAAAAACCTTTGGAAAAAAAATCCAAAGGCTTTTTACATATATTATCTTGGGGAGAATTAATATGAAAAACAAATTTTATAAATTCAGG
>CAMTIW010000032.1 GCA_947072665.1 uncultured Fusobacteriaceae bacterium
ATTAGAATGGCGTTTTTATGAAGCATTAGAGTGGAATGTCTTAAATTTCCAAAGAAATAATAGCTTTCATATATATATAAAATCTCTTAATGATTTTTATTTAAAAAATTCATCTCTTTGGGAATTGGATAGTGATAATTCTGGTTTTAAATGGGGAAATTCATCTCCAGAAGAAAATACTCTTAGCTTTTTAAGAAAAGGTACTAATGATAACAATTTTATTATTGCTGTTTTTAATTTTGCCAATATCGAAAGAAAAAACTACAAGCTTGGAGTTCCACTATTTGGAACTTATTTAGAATGTTTTAATACAGAAGGATCTTTAGTTATTAATAATGAAGAACTTATTTCTAAAGATGATTCTGTAAACGAAATGCAATATTCTTTAGAAATAAATATTCCCTCTCTCTCAGCTATATTTTTTAAAATTAAAAAATAACATTTACCACTCAATATTTTATCTTTAAAACATAAAAGGAGCGTGCATAATGAAAAAAGAGATTATTGCTATGATTTTAGCCGGTGGTCAAGGAAGTAGATTAGTTCCTTTAACAGAAAAAATTGCTAAACCTGCTGTACCCTTTGGAGGTAGATTTAGAATTATTGATTTTACAGTTAGTAATTGTACAAACTCAGGAATTAATACAGTTGGAATCTTAACTCAATATGAACCCCATATGTTAAACAAACATATTGGCGATGGGACTCCTTGGGATTTAAATAAAAGAAATGGTGGAATTACTGTATTACAGCCTCATACTACTGTGAAGGGAGGAGATTGGTATTTAGGAACTGCTGATGCTATCTTTAAAAACTTAACTTATATTGATGAATATAATCCTGAATATATTTTAATTCTCTCTGGTGACCATATATATAAGATGGATTATAGTGCTATGCTAGATTTTCATAAACAAAATAAAGCTGATGCCACTATTTCTGTCTTAAATGTAACCTTAGAAGAAGCTTCCAGATTTGGAATAATGAATACAAATCCTGACTACTCTGTCTATGAATTTGATGAAAAACCCAAAACTCCAAAAAGTACTTTAGCATCCATGGGAATATATATTTTTAATTGGAAAACACTAAGAGAAGCACTTATCAAGGATAGTTTAGATCCTACTTCAGATAAAGATTTTGGAAAAAATATTATTCCTAACTATATAGATAGTGGAAAAAAAATATTTGCTTATCCTTTTCAAGGTTATTGGAAAGATGTTGGAACTATTGAAAGTTTATGGGAAGCCAATATGGATCTTTTATCTGATAATAATAACTTAAATTTATATGATGAATCTTGGAAAATTTATACTAGACAAGATAGTTATCCTCCACAATATATATGTTCTTCTGCCATTATTAAAAACTCTATGATAGATGAGGGATGTGAAATACAAGGAAATGTAGAAAATTCTATAATTTTTTCTGGAGTAAAAATTGGGAAAGGAAGTAAAGTTATAGATTCTGTAATTATGAAAAATACAATTATCAAAGATAACGTCACTATTATTAAATCAATTTTAGCTAATGAAGTTTTTGTTGATAATGATACTCAAATAGGAAATTCTGATAAAATAACAGTTATTGCCACTGGTGAAAAAATAGGAGGTAGCCATGTTAAATAAATATTTAGCTCTCATAACCCTAAACAGCCCTCTAGATGATATGAACGCTCTTATTAAAAGTAGAAATCATGCTAGCTTACCAGTGGGTGGTAGATATAGACTTATTGATTTTGCTCTTTCTAATATTGTTAATTCAAATATAACTAATGTTGGTATCATCGGCGATTTTAAAAATAGTAATTCTTTATCAGATCATATTGTTTCAGGTGGTCCTTGGGATTTAGATACTAAAAATGATGGTATTTTTTTTCTTACAAAATATGATAGTCATTCTTCAACTGTTAACTCTTTAAAAGATTTTGAGGCTAATTTTAGATATTTTTTAAAGAGCAAACAAAAACATATTATACTTATTGATCCTTCAATGGTTTGCAATATTGATTTAAAAAAAGTTATGGAAGAACATGAAAGTGACAATAGAGATGTTACCATTGTTTATAAAGAAGTTAATGATCTTTCAGGTAAATTTTACCAATGTGACACTATAGAACTGAATAATGAAAATAAAATTACCAATTTTGGAACTAATCTTTTATTTGAAAAAAATAAAAATATTTCTTTAGACATTTTTATTATTAGTAAATCTAAACTTATTGAACTTATTGGCGCACAAATAGAAAATCAAAAATATGGAACATTTAAACATCTCATCAAAAATAATTTACCTCTATTAAATATTAAAGGATATACCTTTAACGGTTACTTATCACAAATAAAATCTATAAAAGAATATTATGACTTTAATATGGACCTTTTAAATTTAGATATAAGAAAAGAATTATTTAATACTGAAAGACCTATCTATACCAAAAGAAAAGATAGTCCTTCTACTATTTATAAAGATAAAAGTTGCGTTGAGAACTCTCTAATTTCTAATGGTTGTCAAATTATGGGAACTGTTAAAAACTCTATCCTAGGTAGAAGAGTTAAGGTTGATGAAGGGGCTATTGTTGAAAATTGTATCATCATGCAAAGTTGTCATATTAAAGCTAACTCTCACCTTAGAAGTGTTATCATTGATAAAGAAAATATTATTTCTGAAGGTTCTATACTAAATTCATCTCCTAGTTATCCTTTTGTTATAGAAAAAAAGATTGGAATAACAAAAGAAACTTGGAATCAACTTATTAGAGGTGACAAAAATGACTAATCCTAAAAAAATTCTCTTTGTTTCTGGAGAAGTTTATCCCTTTATTAAAACTGGTGGATTGGGGGATGTAGCATACTCACTTCCAAAAACTTTAGAAAAGGAAGGTGTAGATATTAGAGTTATTCTCCCCAAATATGACCAAATACCTTGGGAGTATAAAAGTAAAATGAAACACCTTGGAAATAAAAAGATTTCTTTAGCTTGGAGAGAAGAATATTTAGGAATAGAAGAGCTAACTTTAGAAAATATTACTTATTATTTTATCGATAATGAACATTATTTCAAAAGAAATAAAATATATGGTGAAATGGATGATTGTGAAAGATTTGCTTTTTTTTCAAAGGCTATTATAGAAAGTTTTGATTTGACAGGCTTCTATCCAGATATTATTCATTCCAATGACTGGCATTCTGGTCTTGTTCCTGTATACCTCAATGAAAGGAAAAGAGAAGGAATTTTTACAAATATAAAAACTGTTTTCACTATTCATAATTTAAGATTTCAAGGCGTCTTCCCATACCATGATATAAAATGGATATTAGGAATTGATCCTAAACATTATTTTTATGAAGAAGGGATAAAATTTTATAATAATTTTTCTTTCTTAAAAGCAGGGGTAAACTATTCTAATATTATTACTACTGTGAGTCAAAGTTATGCTGAAGAAATTAAAACTTCTCATTATGGTGAAAATTTAGAAGGCCTTT
The DNA here is from genome assembly GCA_947072665.1 of uncultured Fusobacteriaceae bacterium. Classification (GTDB taxonomy): domain Bacteria; phylum Fusobacteriota; class Fusobacteriia; order Fusobacteriales; family Fusobacteriaceae; genus JAGNZR01. Next base: position 3,486 of record CAMTIW010000032.1, read on the forward strand.
TTTCCCATCATAAAAACAAACTTTTAGGAATAGTCAATGGAATAGACTATGATATTTTCAATCCTGAAAAAGATTTAGATATAGAGGAAAATTTTAATTCAAAAAATATAGAAAATAAGTATATTAATAAATTATATCTTCAAAAAAAATTATATCTTCAAAAAGACAAACATATACCAATAGTATCTATTATTACTCGGCTAGATAAGCAAAAAGGCTTGGATTTAATTATTAATATATTTGATGAACTTTTAGAAACAACAGAGTGTCAATTTATTCTTTTAGGTAATGGTGAACCTCATTATGAAAATTTCTTTAGAGAAAAAGCTCTTCAATACCCTGGAAGAGTTTCATGCACTATTGGTTTCAATAATCTTTTAGCCAAAGAAATATATGCTGGTTCTGATATTTTTCTAATGCCTTCACAATTCGAACCTTGTGGTTTATCACAACTCATTTCCATGCGTTATGGAACTATTCCTCTAGTTAGAGAAACAGGTGGCCTTAGAGACACTGTAATCCCATTTAATGAATATGGTGACCATGGAACAGGGTTCTCATTTTCAAACTATAATGCCCATGATATGCTTCATGTTATTAAATATGCTTTTTCTATTTATTACAGACCTAAACTTTGGAAAAATTTAGTTAAAAGAGCAATGAAAGCTGATCATTCATGGACTCATTCAGGAAAAAAATATTTAGATTTATACAAAAAAATTTGGTAAAATAAAAAAGGGACTCCAACAGAAATAAAAGTCGGAGTTCTTTTTTATTAACTACTTTATTTTTTAAAATTTATACATTAATTTTCCAAAAACTTTATCTTTTCCTAAAGAATCTATTTTATATGTTATACCAGTTTCTACTTTTTCTGTTAAATTTAAGAAAAGTCCTATCTCAGCATCTACAATTCCATTTTTATTTTTCTGAACAGGAGTTGCAAACTCTTTCTCCACATCTAAAATAGTAAAATCATCTCTCCATTTATCCACATTCATTAATTCATTTTTATATCCCAATTTAGTTTGAATGTTCAAAGATATATTTTTATTTGTATACAAGTTTTTATCAAGTATTATATTTGAAAAAATTTCATTTGAAAAATTTGTGCTTTTAGAAATATAAGTATCATTAAAATCATTCCCATCTTTTTCCTCAATTGCTTCATGAGAAAATAGAGTTGTGTTAAGCCCTAAATCTAAAGTTATCAACAGACCATTTTTGGAATAAATATTTTTAGAGATTTCATTTTTTAACCCAAAACTATAACTGTCAAATTTAGCGGTTTTTCCTAACCCTTCCAATTTATTTCTCTCTAAATTATTATTACTATATATTCCATTAATTCCCATTTCATATATATAATCATTCTCTAAATTATGTTTTAAAGAATATCCCATCACAAATGAATTTATCTTATTTTTACTTCCATTTCTATACTCTAATTTTGTATATTGATATCCGATAAAAATATTATCATTACTGGTAACAACATTATCTTGTGACAATACTAATGTTGTCTCTTCTAAATTATACTCAATAGTTCTATAAACATCATCACTATTATTTTTTAACTTTTTATGAAATGCTCCAATTTTAAAATTATTATTTAATATTATTGCCTCTACTCCTGTCTCATCTTCACTTCCAAATTCACCAACTACATATGAATCTTTACTAAATAATTTTCTTTGATTCTTTGATAATCTTTGATTTTTCTCTAAAATTTGTGCATTAATATTAGCATATTCTTTTGCTGAAATATCAAACCTTCTCATTAAAACATCACCAGTTGTACTTCCTGCTTCAAATAAAACATAAAGGTTATCTAAATCTTGACTCATAGATGTGTATCCATAAGTATCTCCTTCCCAAATTTTAATCTTTTTCCCAGTATTAGTTGTAATATAAACATCATTTCTATCCCAAGGTTTTTTTCCTTGTGTAGCATAACCTACTAAATAAACATCTTCATTTAACGATAAAGTACTTGTTTCACATTTGGCTGCATTGTCAGGTATAAATGCTTCTTCTACTTTTTTCCAAGTTTTTCCATTATCTGAAGTTGAAAAAACTATCCGTCCTTTTTCTCCTTCTTTTTTATCCTCATTTTTTGTTGCTAAATATATCTCACCTTTATGATGAAATACACTACTTTCACTGGTTCTATCTAAAGAAATATCCGCTAAAAGTTCTGAAGTTTCCCATGTTTTTCCATTATCTTTACTGAATAAAAATCCTGAGGTACAAGAAACACCATTTTTATTATCCCAAGCTTGATACGGAACATATAAAGTTCCATTGTAATGCATTCCATTTCCTGGCCCTTGCAATGCATATTCATAACCTGCTGGAAGCATTTCTTTTATACTTATACCTTCATCCCATGTATTTCCTCCATCATCAGAACCATATACAAACCAATCAAATTTTCCTCCTGTTTGAGTCACTGTTTTATCATTTTTATACCCAAACAAAAATGTTTTTCCTGTATCTGAATTATGAACAATAGAAGGATCTGTCAAATTATGCAAAATCTTTTTCTCGCTCCATGTATTTCCACCATCATTAGAAGTTTTTATCATTAAATCTACTTTTCTTGGCATATCTGTATTCCCACTTGTTCCTGCATATCTAATATCAGCAACAGCAATAATAGTTCCTTGAGATGTTGAAGTTATAGCAGGTATCCTAAAACCATTTTTATTAGTTACTGTTTTATTTTCAAATATCATTTTAGATTCATTCCATCCATCACCTGCAAAACCAATTGATTTTAACAAAATAAATAATGTAATAATTTTTAAATTTTTCATAAATAACACTCTCCCAGTTTAATTTATAAAATAATATTTTTTAAATAAAAAAGATTAACTCAAAAAATAAAAATATATCTTTAAGTTAATCTTTTTTTAGTATATACTTAATTAAAATGTATATTTTACCCCTGTTTCTAATAATCCTAAATTATTTTTCAAATTATTCTATTTCCCCCTTATAAATTCTTTCACTTCTAACCCCAGCTTTTATTTCTCCGTTTATTGAGAATATTTTATTTCCAACTTTTACAACTGCAGCTCCAGCAGGTGCTTGGAAAGGTATATCCCCAGCTGTTCTCCAAGAATTTGTCTCAGCATTATAAATTGCCATCACTTTATTAAATTTATAATCATTAGGTTCAGCTCCAAAATAATCTTGCTTAAATTTAGATAATTCATCACCTTTTAGTGTTCCTAACTGCTTAACTGCATTATCAAAATATTCTTTATTTACTCCACCTATTACCATCATTTCAGAAGAGTTTAATTTTACTGAAGTCCCACCTGCTAAAGTTATTTTTTCTTTATTTATAACTATATCAGCAACTTTTGTCCATGAATTTTTTTCAAAATCAAAAGCCCATCCATCAGTATGAGTTACATTTGACATTCCACTAAATACAAACATTTTTTCTTTTCCATTGACTTTTAAAATTTGAGAAACACTTTGAGATCTTACTTCTCCTGGAAAACTAGTTAATTTTTCTGTTTTTTTAGTCACTGTATTATATCTATAAAAATTTTTACTATCCTTACCATTTTCTTTGCCTGGTAGCATAAATATATTTTTATCTTTTACTACAATAGTTCCATTAGTTAATGTAAAAGGTATTTCTCCCATATCATTTATTTCTAATTCTTTCTTATTCTCTTTTAAACTAATTAAAAGAACCTTATTGGATATTCCTGTAGATAAGTTCCCTCCTACATAATAAATCCCTTCAGGAGTTGTATATGAACTTCCATGAGCTGTTTCAAATGGTAATTCAGAATGTTTTACCACCTCTAGTTTTTCATTTGTTTCTTTCATAAGAAATATATCCTTATAGTATACTTTTGGCCCCCCTTCTAAAACTGTTCCATGAGGAAAATTAGCTCCCCCTCCAACTACAACATAAGAATCTATCGTTCCAAATAATGGTGCAGCCAAGCCCAATTGTTTCTCATATCCTTTTGGAGCAGGAATTTCACCAGCCGATTTCCAACTAATTGAATTTTCTTTTACAATCTTATTTCCATCTAGAGAACTACATCCAACAAATAACATACTTAATATAATAGAACCCATTAGTATTTTCTTCATATTTCTCCTCCTAAATTTTTCCTATTTTTTTTAATAATAAATAAGTTGCTCCTAAAACTCCTGCATTATTATCATTTTTTGTAACTTCTATTCTTAAGTTTTTTCTGAAATTACCTGTTATTTTAGTGTCCAAACTTTTGTTTATCATATTTAAAAAATATGACTTTTGTTTTGAAACCCCTCCACCTAATAATATTAAAGAAGGATTAAAAATATAAATTAATGTTGATAGTCCATCTGTTATATAATCTATCCATTCTAATACTATCTCTTCATATAATTTATTTCCTAACTTCATCTCATGAAATATTTCTTTTCCATTTTTTAAATTTCCTGTTTTTTTTAATACCATTTCTACCAGTGCAGAAGTTGACGCATATTTTTCATAGCAACCAGTTTTACCACAACTACATGGAACTCCATTTCTTTCTATTTGAATATGGCCAAACTCTCCTGCTACATTATTTTCTCCTCTAAATAACTCTCCATTTAAAACTAGTCCACCACCAATTCCAGTTCCTAGTGTAAGACAAATAAAGTTTTTTTCCCCTTTAGCAGCCCCTGTCCAAAGTTCTCCTATTGCAGCACAATTAACATCATTTTCTAAAATTGTAGGTAGATCATATTTTTTTTCTAATATTTCTACTAGATTTGTTCCTATCCATCCTGGAATAATTGGATTTCCACCTATAACTTTTCCCATAGTACCATCTATTTGTCCTGTTGAAGAAATAGCTATCCCTAAAAGATTATTCTTTTTAAGATAGCTATCTATAATTTTATATATTTTCTCCAACAATAGATTAACTCCTAAATGGCTTTCAGTTAAAATTTTATGAGACTCTTTCAGCTCTCCTATTTTACTTATTAGAGAATATTTTATCTCTGTTCCACCTATATCTATTGCTACAATACTCATTTTTATCTCCCAATACTATTTATTACAAATACTGTTTTCCTATTTCTTGAGCTCTTGCTACTTTTTCTGCATTTATTTTTTTCATAGGTAGTCTACAATATCCTGCATTTACTCCCTTAGTTTTTAATATTTCTTTAATTGATTGATAGAGACCATTGGAAAGTAAAGCTTCTATTACATCATTTAGTTCCCCTTGTTTTTTTAATGCTTCTGGTATTCTACAAGCTTTAGCTAAGTCATATACTTCCCTTGCTATTTTTCCAGTTACATTATATGTACTTCCAATTGCTCCATCTACTCCCAATGCAACAGCAGGTAATAGCATTTCATCAAAACCAGCAAAAATAAGTGTTTCTGGATAGGCTTTTCTCACTCTTTCTAAAAGATAAAAATCACCAGCAGTAAACTTAACTCCTATAATTTTAGGATTAGCAAATAATTCACCAAATTGAGCCAAACTCATATTTACACCTGTTAAAAATGGAATAGAATAAATTACCATATTATTTCCTGTTTCTCTAACAATAGTTTCATAATAATTTTTTATTTCTTCGAAATCAAACTTATAATAAAATGGAGTAACAGCTGAAAGACACTTATAACCAAGTTCTGTAGCATATTTCCCTAGTTCTACAGCTTCATAAAGATTTATTGATCCAACTTGTGCCATTAAAGTAACTGCACCTTTAGCCTCATCCATAGCAATTCTAAAAACTTCTTTTTTCATATCTGTTGACATCATAAATGCTTCTCCAGTAGAACCGCCTACATAAATTCCATCCATTTTCATAACATCAATGTTATATCTAATTATTTCTCTAGTACCCTTTTCATCAATATTTCCATTTTCATCAAATGACACAAGTAATGCATTGTATAACCCTTTCATTTTAAATCCTCCATTTTATATTTTTATATTGTTAATAACCATTCATATATCTTATCATAAATCCCAGTAATGTTATCTTCATGCCCATAGTCATGATATATTAACATTTTTTTCTTAGTTTCTAATTTGTTATACATTGCAAACTGAGTTGAAGGTGGACATATTTCATCTATAAGTCCTGTTGCAACTATTACATCACCTTTCACTTTAGGTGCTAAATATTGGATGTCAATATATCCTAATTTGGTAAATATCTCTTCTTCTCTTTCATGAAGAGGATCTTTATTTCTAAAATATTGTTTGAGCTCTTCATAGGGTAGACGTCCTAAATCCATTTCCCATACTCTCTTATAGTCAGATAAAAATGGATAGATTGAAAATATTTTAGCTACCTTTGACTCCAGTGCTGCTGCTGCTAAAGCCAACGCTCCACCCTGAGAAAATCCCAAAGTCCCTACCCTTTCTTCATCCACACATTCCATATTCATAGCAATTTTTACTAATCTTGTTGCGTCTAAAAAAACATCTCTATAGTAAAGATTTTCAGGACTAGAATCCAACCCTCTAATAAGGTTTCCTGTTCTAAAATTATCTTCTCCAGTTTCTCCAAATTGATCTCTACAGTCCATAGATAATACTACACAACCTGCTTCTGCATAGGCTAATTTTTTTGACCAATCTTTACTACTGCCACCATAACCATGAAACTCTACAATGGCAGGTAAAGGTTTTTCTATTTTTTTAGGAACTAGAAATTTAACATAAATATTTTCATTTTTTATTCCTCTAAATCTTAAATCATAACATAAAATATTTGGAGTTATAAATCTTGAAGGGGTTATTGTATACTCTTCCTCTATTTTTTCTAACTCCTCTAAAGCTTTTATCCAGTATTCATCAAAATCCTTAGGTTTTGGATTAATTCCATTATATTTTTTTAAATCCTCAAGTGCCATATCCAAACTAGGCATTACTATCATCTCCCATATCTATTTACTAAAACTATGCCACCCCTAATAATAAATTAGGTAAGAACAATACAAGTTGAGGAAACATTATTAGTAAAACCAAAGTTATAAATATTGGAAGTATAAATGGAAAAGCACCCTTGGTCACTACACTCACTGGAATTTTTCCCACCCTGGATACTACAAAGAGGGCCATTCCCATAGGGGGAGTTAAAATTCCTATCATCATATTAAGAGTACTTATAACTCCAAAGAAAACTAAATCATAACCCACTTGTGAAACTAGTGGAATAAGCATAGGTAGCACTAATATCTGTAATGCTAGTGCATCTATAAAAGTACCTAAAAATAATAGTAGTAAATTTATCATAATTAAAATTCCCAATGGTGATTTTACATAGGTTAAAAATGCTTCTGCTATTTTCATAGATATCTGTTCTCTCGCTATAACTTGTCCAAAGAATGTCACGCCCATTATCATAAGAATTGTAACACCAGTTATTTTTATTGTCTCAATTATATCTTTTACAAAACTTTTAGCTGTTAATTCCTTATAAATAAATCCTAATATCATAGAATAAACAGTAGCAATAACTGCTGCTTCTGTTGGTGTAAAATATCCAGAAAAAATTCCACCTATAATAATAATAGGAGTTAGAAGAGCCCAGAAAGATTCTTTATATGCTATCCAACGTTCTTTATACGTAGCTCTTGGTGCTACTGGATACCCTCTTTTTTTGCAAATGAAATAGTTCATTATCATAAGAGCTATTGTAATTAATACCCCTGGAATAAAACCTGCTAGAAACAATCTAGCTATGGATTGATTAGCTATTACTCCATATATTATCATTGCTATACTAGGTGGAACTAATGGCCCTATAATACAAGAAGCAGCTGTAAGTCCTCCGCATATATCATCATCATAGCCAGCATCTCTCATTGCTTTTATTTCTAATTGTCCAAGTCCCCCAGCATCAGCAAGAGCTGATCCAGACATTCCAGAGAATATTAAGGAAGCAAATATGTTAACATGTCCCATTCCTCCTATATAGTGCCCAAGTATGGATTTTGCAAATTTAAATATCTTCTCAGTAATTCCTGAACTATTCATAAGAACTCCAGTTAAAACAAAGAAAGGAACACTGAGTAAGCTAAAACTATCTAAACTATCAACTAAAGTAGCCCCCACAAAATAAATTGTATTCCAATCACCTAGAGCAAAGAATATAACAGTTGCAAATATTAGAGAAAATCCAACAGGTACTCCTATAAATATCATAACAAACCAAGCTATAAAAGTTATTATTGTCCCCATTTATTCTCCCCCTTTTATATCTTCAAACTCATTATTTTCTATCATTTTTTTAGGAGAAAATAAAAATTTACCATCATTATAATGTTTTTTAGCAACTGTTATAAATCTATACAACATAAGTATAGAAATACTTGGTAATGCTATATACATCCAGCCTGCCGAAATTTTTAAAGCGGTTAACTCAAATCTCATTTTTCTTAGAAATAATTTATATCCAATAATTATTAAAGTTAAAATAGATATAAATACTATAATTTGTATTATTGTAAAAACAATTTTTGTAACTTTCGGAGAAAGTTTTTTATAAATAAAATCGATTAATACATGCTGTTCATACTTAACTCCTATACTAACACCTAAAATACCTACCCAAACATATAGTAATAATGCTAGCTCCTCACTCCAAATTAAAGGAGAATTAAATATTTGTCTACTAACAATTTGAGCTACTAAAATAAAGAATATAAAGATAAATAGTGTAGCCCCTATTATTTCTTCTATGTTATTAAGTATTTCTTTTATTTTCATTATTTTTACTCCTATTTTATTTTAGATATTTCAGCTACGGCTTTTTCTCCTACCTTACCATTTTTCTTAACATATTCATCATAAAATGGTTTCATAGCTTTTCTAAATGGTACTAAGTCTGGAGTTGTCACTGTTACACCTTGCGATTTAAAAAATTCTATAGCTGATGCTTCTTCATTTACAAAAAGTTCAGTATGGTATTTAGCTGCTTTTATCGCTTCTTCTTTTACTATTTTTTTCAAATCTTCTGGTAATTTTTTCATGGTATCATTACTTACTAAATAAATCTGATCATTTATTATGTGATTTGTCATTGCTAAATATTTTTGAACCTCATAAAATTTCTGAGCTCTAATAGCTGATAAAGGATTCTCTTGTCCATCTACTGCATTTGTTTGCAGTGCTAGGTATACTTCTGAGAATGCCATAGGTGTAGCAGAAGCTCCAGAAAGTCTTGCAAACTCTAAATTAGCTTCAGCTTTTGGAACTCTTAGTTTTAACCCTTTCATATCAGTAATAGAATTAATAGCTCTATTAGAAGTTGTTTGTCTAGTTCCATTATATCCTTGTGATAAGATTGTAACATTTAATTGTTTATTTGCTTTATCAGTTATAAGTTTTCCTATTTCTGTATTTTTACTTGCATTTTGTAAAGCTGTAAAATCTTCAAACATATATGGAAGTGAAAAAACTTGTGCTTCTGGGAAATATATATTAAATCTACCCATTTCTAAAAATGTGAAATCTAGTACTCCTGCAGATAATTGTTCTAACATTGTCTTATCGTCCCCTAATTGAGAACTTGGATATAAACTTAATTCTATTCTTCCATTAGATTTTTCTTTAAGATTATTAGCAAAAAACTCAGCTGCCTTATACTCATTAGAAGCATTATTTGCATTCATTCCCATTTTCAATTTAAATACTTTTTCTGCACCAAATACAGTTGTTCCCAACATAAACATTAATAATGCCATCATTTTTAAAACTTTCTTCATAATTTACCCCTCCGTTTTTTTATTTTTAATAATCATCTAAATTTTCTTTAAAAACTATATGAGATTTAACTCTATAATCTTCATCACTTAAAACTTTACATTTAAATACCCTATCAAATAATGTTTTTCCAGCTAAATATCCCTGAATATACAATTCATCAAAAACTGTGGCAGTAATTTTCCCCTCCTTTATTAGTTTTTTTATATCTCTGTTAATTCCGTTAGTTACAATTTTTTTTCCCTTCAATATTTCATAAGGAATTTTATCTATTATCTCAGCTGCATATCTGTTGATATAAATACCTTTTATATCTTCATTTATTTTTTCTATTATTTTTCCTACTTTCCCCAATATTTTTTCTTCATATAAAGGTCCAATTATTTTCTTATCACTTTCTTCCATTCTTTCTAAAAAACCATTTAAATATTTTTTAGAAGTTAATCTATCATCACCACCATCTATAACTAATATTTTTTCTTTACTAAAAAAAATATTATCCATGATATCCCCTGCAATTCTTCCTGATTTATGATAGTTTGCTTCTATAAAACAGTCTTCTTGTTCCAATTGATTTTCTATGGATACAATTTTTAATGTTTCTCTATATGGTTTTAAAATTTTTTTTATTTCCTCAACATCCAATGGAACAATTATTATTCCAACTGGTTTGTCTTCTAATAAAATTTTTTTTAGAATATCTACCTGTTCTTTAGGTGAGCTTAAAAGAGTTTCTATTATTTTTATTTTGTAGTTATAAATCTTTAACTTTTCTTGTGAATCTCTCAACCCTCTTTTCAACTCTTTACTATAGTCTTTATTTTTTGACTTTACCAAAAAAGCAAAGATTTGTTTTTCTTTTTTTAAAGCAAGGGAACTTCCCATATGATTTTTTTCATAGCCTAATTCTTTGGATAATTTTATTATCATTTCTTTTGTGGCTAATTTAATATTTTTACTTCCATTCAATGCTCTAGCCACAGTCGTCCTAGTTATCCCTAATTTTTTAGCTATATCCTCTTGTGTTACCATTTTAAATTTCTCCTTAAAAATTGTTCTCGTGAACATTATAATACTATTATTACTCATAAATTCTATTTTGTCAATTTTTTTTTATATTTATACCCAAAATAATTTTTAAAGTCTTATTTTAAAACTATAAAATCTTTTATAGAACAAAAAAAGAGATTCTTACATCTCTTTTTTTTCTTATTTCACTGCATCTTTAACGGCACCAATTATTGCCTTTGAAGTTTCTGTTGCTCCAGATATACTATCTACATCTGGAGAATTTTTTTCAATTATTGATTTTTGTAATGCTGGATAAGCAATCTTAAAAGCTTTATTATTTTTCTCTTTTTCTATAACTTCAAAACTTTTTATTACATCTCCCTCTTTAACCACTGAAACTTTCAATGGTAAATAACCTTTCCATTCCCCTATCAGAACCTCAGCTTTCGATACTGTACTAATAACTAATATGAATAATAAATATTTTTTCATAAAAAATACCTCCGTGTCAAATTTTACAAATTATTTTCTATAATCCGCATGACTCACACGAACAATTTTTTAATTCTTTATTTTTTACAATGAATTCTTCTATTTGATCAATTCCTACAAATATCTGATTTCTATCAGGTTTAGATAAAACAATACTAGGAACTGATCTAACTCCATAGCTCTTTGCAAGCTCTTTATTTTCTGTTGCATCAATATACTCGATCCCTTCAATTCCAGATGCTTTTACTAATTCCTTTGCTGGTCCGCAATATGTACATGTTGGTGTTATAAAAAATAATATTTTCATTTTAAACCTCCTGTATTAATTAGATATCTACAATTATATGACCAACCATCTTAAAAGTCAAGAAAAAATTATTAAAAAATCTGAATTATAATTTTTTTATTATAACTCAGATTTTTTTGAACATAAAAAATTAATCCTCTAATATTTTTTCCATTAACGTTTCTTTTTTCTTAGTTTTAGAATTTAAAGCTTTAATAACAACACCTATTGCAAGGAACATTATAAGTCCACCATAATAAAGTTTTATTGTTGCTAATTGTTCATTTATTTTTAAATTTATATCATATCCTGAAAAAATAAGTGAAACTAGCCCCATAAACATTACAAGTCCACCTAGCATATATGCTCCTACAGTATTCTTAACTGCTTGAAAAGGGGAAATTAATCCTTTTCTTCTAAAGCATAAATATGAAACTGATAAGAATAAATATGGTACTAAAAATGCCATTGTGGACATATCATAAATTTTATAATATAATTCTCCAGCTGCTTCTCCACCTAATGTTGTTATTACTATAAATAGAAGTGCTAAAATTGTTTGAAATATCAAAGCATTTTTTAGTACTCCTGTTTCTGTTTTAGCTGTTAACCATTCTGGAAAAGTTCCTTCTGGAACTTCACTAAATACAGATTTTGAAAGTGCTACCGACCAAAGTACCAAAGCTACTATGGTAATCATTGTATAAACCACACCAATGAATCTTACAAACCAAATCCCTAATCCCAATTTATCGCCCATAAATTTATATCCACTTATTACAGCATTTACAAGTGATACTTTTGAAAACTCCGCTGCAGTTCCAAATGTTGCCATGGCTAAAATTCCTAACACATATAATATCCCTATTAACAGTGCTGAAAAAAGAATCCCTCTAGAAAAATTTTTCTCTGGATTTTCAACTTTATCTATATAAGTACCACATATTTCAGAACCACCATAAGCAAATGTTATCCATGCAAATCCGTTAAGTACTGCTGAAACCTCTTTTTTATTTGATAAATCAAACGCAAATATTGAAGGTGTAAAAACTGTACTTGAGTCTCCATTTAAAAATACATAAAATCCACCAATTAAAAATATTGCAACTACAAACAAAGAAATATATCCCACTGCTACAGATACTTTATTAAATTGTTTTTCATATTTGACGCCCACTACAAGTGCTATGATCATTGTAATTGTAGCTAATACTGCCATTTGTGTATTATTTAAATTAGCATCGCCATAAATAACAAAAGATAAATATGTAGGTACTCTTGTTGCAAGAGTTGGTAGATAAAAAATATTGGCTACAAAATATGACCAAATAGCTACATAGGCTAGTTTTTTACCAAGTCCAATTTCTATCCAAGCATAAATCCCAGCTGTTCTATCTTTAGCATAAGAACCAAATTCAGCCATAATTAAGCATAGTGGTAGAAAAAAAACCACTGATCCAACTAGCAACATTGTTGCAGATGGCATTCCAACTTGTTTAAAATTATTTGCAATATTTCCAAATCCAAAGACTCCTATAAAAAGAATCATCACCAAACTTATTGTAGATATTTTTTTGTTCTGCATCTTGTTTAACGGTATTTTTCTATACCGTGTCCTCCTTTTTTCTTTTTATTTATATTATTTTTTTAATATATATTTTTTTATCACTTCAGCAACTCCATTTTCATCATTGGAAGTTGTTATAAAATCTACTATTTCTTTTACCTCTTCTTTCGCATTTGAAACTGCCACAGATAATCCAGCTATTTTTAACATTGAAATATCATTAAAAGAATCTCCAATACATATTATTTCCTCTCTTTTAATTTGTAGTTTTTCAGCTAATTTAAGAAGAGTAATTCCTTTATCTACACCTTTTTTAGTAACTTCTAGAAAAAATGGCTTGGAAATTGCTATACTATACTTATCTCCCATCTCTTCTTTAAGTCTTTTTTCTACTAATTTTAAATATTCTGGTTCTCCTAACATAATACATTTCACAGCTGATGAATTTACATTGGATTTAAAACAATCAACCTTATTATGTTTCATCCCAGTAAGTTCTATCTCTATATCAATATACTCACTATTGGTTTCAGAAATTACCTCATCATGACTATAAGTTACAATATGAACCTTATTTTTTTTACTAAAGTCATAGAGCTCATGAATTTCTTCTTTGGATAAAGAGATATTAAAAAAATCTTCATTTTTTTCACAACTTGTAATTATTCCTCCATTAAAAGAAATTAAGTACCCATTATTTTTTTCTAATTCTAGTTCTTTTGCAGCCTCTCTCATGGCAAATGTTGGTCTTCCAGAAGCTAAAATAAATTTTATTCCTTTTTTTTGGACCTCAATTATTTTTTCTCTATTTTCATTTGATATCTTTCCAAATGAATTTAAAAGAGTATCGTCCATATCAGTAACTATAAGTTTGTAATTTTTTTCCAATTTTCCATCTCCTTATTTATTTTTAAATAACAAAAAATGCCAGAAAATTATTTTTATTCCTAGCATTTTTATATTATCGTATATATAATTTATTTGAGTATATATATTCTTCTATTTTTTTATTAACCATACTAGATATTTTTTTATGTTTTTTTAATCTATCTCTTATTTCTGTTGATGAGTATTTCAAATAAGGTGTATCAATATATATTAACTTATCTTTATACTCCTGTATTTTCATTTTATCATTTTCAGATATATTTAAAAATTTTTTTTCATATCTATTAATTACTACAATCTGAGCTTCTTTTAATATATCCTTATAATTTTTCCACTCATATAATCTCATAGCTGAGTCTTCACCTATTATCTCATAAATTTTGTCATTTGGATATTTATTTTTTATTTTTAATAATGTGTCATATGTATAAGATATAGTATCGTCATCTAATTCTATTTTGCTCACTTCTATTTTATTACTTTTTATAAGATCTTCAAAAGCTAAATTACACATATTATACCTATGAATTTTATCTTCAAATTCTATTTTTTTTAAGGCTGGAATTCCTAATGGAATTATTATTATCTTATCTAGATTTAATTTTTTTAAAACAAATTCCACAATTTTTATATGTCCTTTGTGAATAGGATTAAAAGAACCACCAAATATTCCGATTTTCATTATTTAAAATCCTTCAATGCCTTTATTAAATTTTCAGAACTATTTGAAGATATCACATTTTCTCTATATTCTCTATTTCTAAAAGCTCTTACAAGGGTTGCTACTAAATTTAAATATTCTTTTCCTCGTTCTTTAGGAGCACCTACCATGATAACTAATTTCACATTTTCTCCATCTAAAGAATTAAAATTTATTTTATTTTTCAAAAGAACAATTGAAACAATAATTCTTTTAGCTCCATTAAATCTTGCATGGGGTATTGCTATCCCCATGCCAACACCTGTGCTACCTATTTTTTCTCTCTCTAATATATTTTCATAAAAATCATTTTCTTCTTCTATCGCATCACTATTTTCTTTAATTCTTTCTACCATTTTTCTTAACAATTCATCTTTTGTTAAATCTTCTTCTATATAAAAAATTAAATTATCATTGGAATACTGTTCTTCTGCTTCAATAAATTTTCTATTTATAAGTTTATCCATAACGGCTTTCATGATAACAACTCCTATTTTAATAATATTAAATTTTTAATTTTTTTATAAAAAAATCTACTAAATTATCTATTAATAAATTCTCATCAGAACAAATATTTTTATTATTAGTTAATTTATCAATTTTATCAGTTAAGATTTTTAAAAATTTAGGATTTTTCTCTTCTGATTCTAATATAAGATTAAAATATGAAAGAATAGCTAAACCTTTTCTTGAATACATAAATTCCTTTTTTTTAATTATTTTTTCTAATATATCTTTTGAACTTAACTCCTCATTAATTTCAATTAAATTTTCATATTCAGAATAATCTGATCTATATTTTGATAAATAAGATATTAATAAAAATACGAACTCATCATCTTTTTCATCCAATTTAAAAAATGATAATGCCATTAAAGATTTAAGAGAGTCTATATTATCTAATAAAATATATTTTGAAATAATAGAATTAAAAAGTTTTTTATCTCTTAAAAAAAGCTCCTTTCCATATTTTAAAGAAAATTCAAAATTATTTTTTACCAATAGTTTAAATAGATTTTCTTGTAATTTTTCCACTGTAATATTTGACATCCTATTCATTTTAGGAATAATTTGCCTCTCTCTCGAGTCTATACTTTTCTCTATAGCAAGAATAGTTAAATTTTTATTATCACCTAAAAATGCAGCTATTGGTAAAGCTAGATTTAAATTTTTCCTTTTTATTTCATCATTTTCTATGGAAAAATAACTTCTTTTATCTAGCATCTCTGCAAACCCTTTTAAACATTCTATTAGACCATAACCATCTATATAACTCTCAATAGATGCCTTATTTATTTCCATTTTCCCTCCATAATCTATCTTTTTTCTATTGGGCTCAAACTATTATCCTCCAACATTGTAAATTCTATTTTTAATACGTATATATTTTCCAAATCTAAATCTTTAGGAAGTTTTACAAAATCCTTTTCTGTTGTTATTATGAACTGAGCTTTCATTTTTTTTGCTCTTTCTTTTATCATCTCTAAATCTTGCTTTTTAAAATCATGATGATCAATAAAATCAATTCTTTCAATATATTTAGGATTTAGTGATATTACTGTTTTTTCAAAATTAAAAGGATTAGCTAAACCTGAAAAAAGAAGAACTCTCTTTCCACTTATCCAAAATAGAGGTTTCGCATTTCCTTTTATATCACAAAGTGATGTTACACCATGTCTTGCTATGGATACAGGTTTATTTTCTTTTTGTTTTAAAAACCTTTTGATTTTTTCAACTTCTCTTTCTGATACTAAATCTGCTTTTGTTATTATAAATTCTGTTGTTCTTTTACAAGCTTTTCTAAAATCTTCTCTAAGTGTTCCTTTTGGAAGAAGAGCTCCCCAACCAAAAGGATTTGTAGCATCAATTAGAGTTATATCCCTATCTCTTTTCAATTTTCTATGTTGAAAACCATCATCTAGTACAATTGTATCTATATCAAAATGTTTCTTTGCAAATATACAACCTTCATACCTATTTTTGCTTACAATAATAGGTACTTTTAAATTCAAAGCGTGAATAAATGGTTCATCACCACTTTCTTTAGGCAAAGCAAATATTTTTCTTCCATCACTTACTAAAAAAGGATCTTTTTTTCTCTTTCCTTTATATCCCCTAGATACAACCGCCACTTTTTTCCCCATTTTTTGTAATTTTTTAACAAAAAATTGAACTCCCGGAGTCTTTCCTGTCCCTCCAACAGTAATATTTCCAATACAAATAATCTCAACTTCTGGAACTTCTTTTATTTTTAAAATTCCTTTATCATAAAGTTTATTTCTAATAGAAGTTATTAAGTAATAAATAAACGCTAAAATTTCCATATTTTCCCCTTAAAAAGAGCTTTCTTTAGAACTTAACAGGTACGATCTTAGAAATCCCAATTTCTTTATTCATAGTTACTCCAAATATCGTATCCGATTCTCTCATAGTTTCTTTATTATGTGTTATTAATATAAACTGAGATTTATCTGTGAACTCTTTAAGTTTCCCTATTAATTTTCTTGTATTTTTATCATCCAAAGCTGCCTCTATTTCATCTAAAAAAGTAAAAGGACTTGGTTTATACTGGAATATAGCCATAATAAATGCTATAGCAACCATGGATTTTTCTCCACCTGAAAATAAAGATAATGATTGTTGTTTTTTGTTTTTAAATTTAACCATTATATCTATCCCTGATTCTTCCAAGGTAGTTCCTTCTACAAATTGAAGTCTTCCTTCTGAATTCTGAAGTATATCCTTACACATTTCATTAAAATTATTATCAATAGCACTATATGCTTCTTTAAATCTATTTTCTATTTCTTCTGAAATTTCTTCTAAAAGTTTTAATAGTATTTTTTTACTTCCATCCATATCATCAAATTGATTTTTTAAAAAATCAAATTTATTATTTAAAATTTTAAATTCTTCTATTGCTAAAAGATTAACTGTCTCAAATGTTTTTACTTTATTTTCTAAGATAACAAATTTATTTTTTATACTTTGATAATCTTTCTCTTCAATAA
>CAMTIW010000033.1 GCA_947072665.1 uncultured Fusobacteriaceae bacterium
CTGAAATATATATAAATGTTTCATTTATTCGAGATTCAGGAATGAAACTTCTAATAGAGGATTTAAAAAATGCAGAATTAAAAGGAACTAAAATAAAAATATTAACAAGTGATTATTTAGGAATAACAGAACCAAATGCACTATATAGGCTTAAAGAGATAAAGGGAACTAAAATTTTTAAAAATGAAAGGAATATATCTTTTCATCCAAAAACATATATTTTCAAATATAGTGATGAAACAATTGAAATCCTTATAGGCTCATCAAATATTTCATATTCAGCTTTGATTACTGGTGTAGAGTGGAATTATAATTTTAAAGGTAGTATTAAAGATGAGAAAATAAAAATTATTTTAAAAGAATTTGATGAACTTTATGAAAAAAATAGTTTTGAACTATCTTTAAAATGGCTAAGAAATTATGAAAAACAATATAGAAAAAATGATATGGTAAAATTAATAGACTCAACTTCTGGACCTATTAATGAGGAGTTTGAACCTATTAAATTTCAAATTCCAGCACTTTATGAACTTTCAAAAACTAGAGAAGAAGGATATAAAAAGGCAATGACGGTTATAGCAACAGGGTTAGGAAAGACATATTTAGCAGCTTTTGATAGTTTGAATTTTAATAAAATTCTTTTTTTAGTACACAGAGAAGAAATATTGCAACAGGCTAGAGTATCTTTTGAAAATATTCATAAGAAAAGTAAAAATTATGGTTATTTTAAAGGTGATTTAAAGGAAGTAAATAAAGATATCATTTTTGCTAATGTTTCAACTTTAGGAAAAGAAAAATATTTAAATAGTGAATATTTTTCTTCTGATTATTTTGACTATATTGTTGTAGATGAATTTCATCATGCTGATTCTCCAAGTTATAGAAAAGTTCTAAATTATTTTAAACCTAGTTTTCTATTAGGTCTTACAGCAACTCCGGAAAGAACAGATTCTGGAGATATTTTTGAATTATGCGACTATAATATAGCGTATGAATGTGATTTGAGTACAGGTATAAATAATGGTTGGTTAGTTCCCTTTGAATATTTAGGTATTTATGATGATATAAATTATGAAAATATTCCTTGGAGAAGTGGAAAATATGATATGGAAATGTTGGAAAATACTTTAATTATTGAAGAGAGAGCAAAACAAATATATATAAACTATTTGAAGTATAAGATAACATCTACTGTTGGATTTTGTGCAGGAATAAAGCATGCAGAATTTATGAATAAATATTTTTTAGAAAAGAAGATAAAAAGTGCAGTCATAACAGGAAGAACTCCTATGGAGGAAAGAAAAAAGATAATAAGAGATTTCAAAGAAGGAAATATAAAAATTATTTTTACTGTAGATGTTTTAAATGAAGGTGTAGATATTCCATCAATTGATACAATTTTATTTTTGAGACCAACATCTTCATATACTATTTTTATGCAACAATTAGGAAGAGGATTGAGAACTTATACTGGAAAAGAAAAACTTAGAATTCTGGATTTTGTTGGGAATTATAAAGGTGCAGAATTAAAACCTGGTTTTCTAATCGGTGAATATTCTAAAATAAAAAATAAAATTATAAATCCTTTAGAAAAAAACTTTAAATTGCCAGAAGGATGTAGTGCAATATTTGATTTGAAATTATTAGAATATTTTAAAGAAAAAAGTGAAATAAATGAACCTATAAAAACAAAAATATTAAATGATTTTAAAAAAGTTTCTGAGTTGATAAATAAAACACCTAATATACTTGAAATTTATTCATATGGAGAACTTCCAGTTCAGATTTATTTACAAAAATTTAGCACATGGGTAGGAGTTCTTCTTGCAGCAAATAAAATAACTGAATTATATTATTCTACAATAATTATAGATTTTTTTGAACTAATAGAAAAAACAAGTATGACTCGTTCATATAAAATACCTTTACTTTTATCTTTATTTGGAACTGAATTAAAAAGAGAAGTTAAACTTGAAGAAATTGCAAATAATTTTAAAATTTTTTATTCAGATAAACTTCATGAAAAAGATTTGATAAAGAAAAATTTAACTATTAAGCAATTTGAAAAATTAGCTTTAGAGAACCCTATAAAATATATAACAACAAGTGGAAATGAATTTTTTTCCTATGAAAACAAAAAATTCAAATTAAATGAGAAACTATATGATGAAATTAAAGATAAGCCCCAAATTTTAGAAGAAATAAAGATTAGGATAGAGTATAGAAATAAAAATTATTTTAAAAGAAAATATATGGAAGAAGAGGTATAATTATGAATACAGAGTATTATAATAAAAAATCAAATGAATTTTTTAAAGATACTATTAATTTAGATATGTCTTCACAGTATAAAATATTTGAAGATTATTTATCAATTGGTGATATGATTTTAGACTTAGGCTGTGGGAGTGGACGAGATACGAAACATTTTTTAAATTTAAAATATAATGTAATAGCAACTGATATATCAATGGAATTAATTAAAAAATCTTCTGAATATATAGGACAAGAAGTTCTTTTTTTAGATATGAGAAGCATGAATTTTGAAAATAAATTTAATGGAATTTGGGCATGTGCTTCGATTTTACATATAAAAAAAAATGAAATAAATGAAGTTTTAAAAAAATGTTATAAAGCGTTGAAAAAAAATGGAGTTCTGTATGCTTCTTTTAAATATGGAGATATTGATTATGAAAAAGATGGCAGATATTTTTCTTGTTTTACTGAGAAAAGCTTTAAAAATCTTCTTTTTATAAAAGGATTTCTCATTGAAAAAATATGGATAACTACTGATGTTAGAGAAGAAAGAAAAAAAACTGATAGATGGTTAAATATAATTTTAAAAAAGAGCTGAAAAATGATTAAAAATAAAAAACCTGGAGTGAAATTATAAAAATGAAAATAGAAATAAAAAAATTTGAAGAGCTAACATTAAAAGAATTTTATGATATTGCAAAGATAAGATCAGATATATTTGTAGTGGAACAGAATTGTATATATAATGACCTAGATGATAAAGACCAAGAAGCAATTCATATAATGTTAAAAGATAAGAATGAAATAAAGGCTTATTTAAGAGTATTAAAACCTGGTGTATCTTATTCTGATGCTTCTTTTGGGAGAGTTGCAGTAGTTAAAAGTGCAAGGAGAAATGGTTTTGCACAACAAGTAGTGAAAGAGGGGATTAAATATATAGTTCAAAATTTTAAGGATAATAAAATAACAATAGGTGCCCAAGAATATTTAACAGAATTTTACAAAAATTTAGGTTTTGAAATAATTTCGGATACTTATTTGGAAGATGGGATAAAACATATTGATATGAGTTATAAAAATTAGCGTAAGAGGGATGAGGATATGTGTAGTAAAAATTTTAACAAAAAAATATTTGGAGTTGGTTTATTTTTAAGTATAGGAATAGTTGTGATTTTTGGATTGAGTAATTTTATGATATATAAACATGCAGAAAATTATGGAAAGATGTTGAAAAAGATAGAAGAGAATAGAGACTTTATCGAAAAAATATTAATAGAGGATAAAACATCAATTAAAGATAAGAAAACTCTTATAACTACAATGCAGTTCTATTCTATAACTAAAGAATGTATGGAATATTATAAGAGTGAAGATATCGATGAGTATATGAAATTGCAAATAAAAATGTATAGAATGACAGATTTAAGACAAAATTATATAAGATATACTGTAATGAAAAAAAACAATGAAAAATTAATAAAAATATTTAAATTATGAAAATAAAAGGAGATTTTGTAGGGTCTGTCCAAAAGATTGTGTAAACCTTCAAATTAGTGTAAAATAAAACATACTAATTTGGAGGTTTTTTTATGGCAAAAAAAATTATTAGTGAAGAAGAAAAAAAGAAAAGAAGTGATACGTGATTTTTTAAAACAAGGGCAAATAAAGACACTAGATAATTTAAACAGTTTATTTAAGGATATGCTGAAAGATGTTACTATAATATAGAAATAGAAGAAAAATTAGGTTACTCAAAATATGATTATAGAAATGAAGATTCAAAAAATTATATAGTTGAAAAAATTAGCAAAGAGTGCTATTTTATTTATATTATTTTTTAAAAATTTTATTTTCTATTCTACTAAATATTTTTATTTAATTTACAATTAAAAATTAAAAATAGGTGATTTGATGTCATTTTTAAAAATTTAAATGTATAAATAAACATTTTTTATGATATAATATGAATATAAAAGATATTTGTGGAGGTAAAAAATGAATGAGTTAATATATTTTGGATGTGAAAATTTATTTTCTTTTAAAGATAAAGTAGAGTTCACAACCGAGACAAGAAAAGGTGAAAGTTCTTCTGTATCTGTTATTTATGGAGCAAATGCTTCAGGAAAAACAAATTTTATAAAGTCTTTAGATTTTCTAAAATTTTTAATACTTTCATCAAAAGATAGAAGTATAGAGGATGGAATTCCAGTATTTCCTTTTAAAAAAACACTAGACAAAGATACCGAGTTTAAAATAATGTTCAAAAGTAATAATGTAAAATATGCATACTATTTGAAATTAAATAAGGAAAGAGTGATTGAAGAGAATCTATATCACTATCCATCAGGAAAGATTAGTAAGATATATACAAGAATATATAACTCTGAGAGTAAAGGCTATGAATTCGAATATGCTAGAAATTATATAAAAGAATTAAAAAATCTAGAAACAGTATGTCCGAGTAATAAGATATTTCTATCTGTAGCTGCTTTATGGAAAGAGATGGATGAGATAAGAAATTCGTTTAGATTTTTCTCTGAAGTTTTACAAACAAATATAGGAATTGGAGATGTTAGATGGATTGAGAGATCTGCAGAGATATTAGAGAGTAACAGTAAAGAAAAAGAAAGATTTATAGAATTATTAAAAGTGATTTTACCAGGATTAAAAATGATAAATTCAGAAGTAGAAAGAAAAAAAATATTAATAGATGAACTACCCTCAGATCTACCTATGGAACTTAGAATTTTAATGTCTCAAAATGAAAGTACTAAGATTGATATAAAATTAGAGTATGAAAATGGAGTTGTTGTTGATTTATCAGAAGAGTCTAAAGGAATAAAAAGATGTATTGAAATATTAGGTCCAATTTTAGATATTTTAAAAAATGGAAATATATTGTTATTTGATGAATTAGAAAGTTCGTTTCATCCAATAATAGCAGAGAATATTGTTAAATTATTTTTAGATAAAAATCAAAATTCTAACAAAGCACAACTTATATTTACAACACATGATGTAAATTTATTAGATAGTGAATCTATCGGAAGAGATTCAATTTGGTTTACAGAAAGATCTGCTGAAAATGATCTTTCAACAGAACTATATCCATTATCTTCAATAGAAGATGTAAAAAAGAATGAAAATTTAAGAAAAAATTATTTAAAAGGAAAATATTCATGGATTCCAATTATGGATAATTTTAAGATAGAAAAGTTATTTCATGATTGTAGAAGTGATGAGTGATGAATGGAGTTGATTTTGATCCACAAAGTCCTAGAGTTATAAAAAGAAAAAAAAGAAAAATAGATGAGAAAAGAAAAATAAAAAATGATTTAGAAAAAATATTTAATGGAATACGAAAAGGACTAACAATATTTGAAGAATTAGAGAGGAATATTGAAATAGAAAAAAATTTAAAAAATGAGTTGTTATTAAATATACATCAAGGGAAAGTTTTAGTTTTATTTGGTGCGATTGATTTATTTTTTCATCAATTGATCTCAGAAAAAGTATTATCTATTTTAGAGAATGAAGATTTGAAAGAGGCTACTGAAAATATTAGAAATTTGAAGATATCATTAAAAACATTTTTTTATTATTTAGAAGAAGAAGACATTGAAAAAAAACAGCTGATTTTAACAGAAGGAATAAAAGAAGAAATAAACTATGTAAGTTATTGGAGCCTAAAAAATATAACAATAATTTTAGAAACTATATGTAACAAAAAAACAGCTTTTTTAGAAATAGCAACAATTTTAAAGCTATCTAAAAAAGAGTTGGAAGATAAAATAAAGCAATATTCAGATAAGAGAAATAAAATTGCTCATAGATTGGATTATGATTTTATAGGAAAAGAAAGAAAAAAAATCACTTATGATGAAATATTAGAAATGACAAACTTTTATGAAGATTTTTTGAATATTATATTAACTTATGTGTAGTAATTAGTCTATTTATAGGAAAAAAACAAGTAGGGTTAAAAAGTAAATAAAAATATAGAAAGCGCTTTGAATCGGACGTAATATTAAAATACAAATAAAGAGGTCTAGATGAAAGTCAAGAAAATTCATTTTCAGGACCATAAAGTCTTGAAAAATTTAGAAATAGATTTTACTGAAAATGACAAAGTTAGAGATTTAACTATTATTGCAGGAATTAATGGAAGTGGAAAAACTAATATTTTAAAATATGTTTATGAATATTTTAATAAACAACACTATTACAATGAGAATTTAGTTAATAGTATAGAATTTTATTTTGAAGAAAAAGAAAAAAATATTAAAGAAAAATTATATTGGAGCTTTATAGACTATTTACGGTCTTTTGAATATTATAAAAGAACTGATCCAGATAACTATAATTTTAAAATAATTAAAGAAAATTTAAAAGTTTTTCCTAAAATAATCTATATTCCCACAGAGATTAACTTTATAGATATAGAAACTAGAACTAATATGTTAAAAAGAGAGTATAACTTCTTAAATATTGTGGATTCTAGTTTAATCTCAAACATAGCCTCATATATTGCTACTAGAATAACATATGTAAGTAATACTCAAGAGGATTTAACAGGAAAACAAGTTAAAGAGAAGGTTGCTAAAGAGATTAATGAAATCTTTGAAATTTTAGATTTAGATATTGAATTTATTGGATTATCAAAGGATGAGAAAAGTATGCCTATTTTTAAAAACTCCTTTGGAGAAGAGTTTAATATAAATGACTTATCATCTGGAGAAAAGCAACTTTTCATAAGAACTTTAGCTATAAAAATGTTAGAACCTGAAAATTCAATTATTTTAATAGATGAACCTGAGTTATCACTACACCCAAAATGGCAACAAAAGATTGTTGAGATATATAAAAAAATTGGAAAAAATAATCAAATTATTATTGCAACTCATTCTCCGCATATTCTAGGAAGTGTAAAAAAAGAAAGTATCATCCTTTTAACTAGAGAAATGGGAAATGAGATTAAAGTTTTAAAAAGCGAAGATTTAGATAGCTCTCTAGGACAACCAGTGGATAGAATATTAGAGGATATTATGGGATTAGAAACAACAAGAAATCCTAAAATATTTAATGAGATAAAAAAATTAAGAGAGTTAGTTGATAAAGATGAGTATGACAATACTGAATATAAAAGTTTATTTAAAAATATGGTAGACATATTAGGACCAGCAGATAATGATCTGATACTTATAAAAATAGATGTAGATATCAAGAAAAACAAAAAGAACAAAGAGGAGGGTAATTTTGTTTAAAGTAAATTGAGTATCTAGAACCAAGTGGAGAGTATAAAAGTTTAAAAGAATTTATAATTGAAAATAAAGATATGATTTCACCTGGTTAAGTATTTTTTATCCTCTTAGTTTGATATTTAAAAAATAGATAAATTCAAACTAATTAAATTTTTTAGAGTTTACACAAAATTTGAAATAGTCTCATTTTGTAACTACTATCTCAATCTTATGAGATAGTAGTTACTTCTTAATAAAAATAATGTTGTTATAAATTTTTTTGAAAAAATATTTAAATTCTAGGTTGTAATTCTTCTTTAGCTTTATCCATTTTCTTTTTTAGTTCTTTTAATCTTCTACTTCCAAAATCAACTTCCTTTTTAAAGTTAGCTTCAACTTCAGGAGTTCTTCCATATTCTTTACGAAATTGATCATGTTTTTCAAGCATAGTCTCATAGAGTTTTAAATAGCTAAAGTAGTTATTTTCCGTATTTTTAAATGTTTGTAATTTTGATAATCTTTTCATTGTAAAACCTCCAAAATATTTAAATTAAACCTCTGTTGAAAAGGCTAAATCGATAATTTTAAATCCATCCACAGCTGCACTAGTTATTCCACCAGCATATCCAGCTCCCTCACCTATAGGAAAAATTCCTTTTATAGAGAGTGATTCACCTTTTAAATCTCTTAATAATTTAACAGGTGATGAAGTTCTTGTTTCTGGACCAATAAGATTTGCTTCTTCTGAAACGAATCCTTTATGAATCTTATTCCAATATACCAAAGCTGATTTCATATTGTCAGTTATAAATTTAGGAAGAAGGTTATTTAAATCCTCACTGGCTAAATTCATTTCATAACTACTAGAACCTATATTTTTACTTTTGTTATTATTTATAAAATCTTTCGTATTTTGATAAATTGCACCATATCCACCAACCATTGCATAGGCTTGTCTTTCTATTTTTTCTTGGAAGTTCATTCCTGAGAAAAGTTCATTTCCAAATTCATTTTCTTTAACACCAACAACAAGTGCAGAATTAGAAAAAGGTCTATTTCTATCTGAAAAACTCATTCCATTTACAAGAGTTCCTTCCACTTCTGATGTAGCGTTAACAATTACACCACCAGGACACATACAGAAAGAAAAAATACCTCTATTTTCTTCACGATTATTATGAGTGAGAGAATAAGTAGCAGTACCTAAAAGTTTATTTTCATGGGAAGGACCGAACATAAGTTTATTGATGAATTCTCTACTATGTTCTATTCTACTTCCCACGGCAAAAGGCTTGTTTTCCATGACGATCCCACGGCCATATAACATTCTATATGTTTCTCTTGAAGAATGTCCTATAGCTAAAATAAGAGAGTCCACAGTGAAATTTTCTTTTAACCCATTTAAATAAGAAATTTCAATACTATTAATTTTATTGTTAATTATATTAATATCATTAAGTTTAGAGTTAAAATAAAATTTTCCACCCATAGCTTCAATTTTCTTTCTAAGATTTTTAACAACAATTTTAAGAATATCAGTTCCTATATGAGGTTTGTAATCCCACATAATTTCTTCTTGTGCACCACAAGAAAGTAAGAGTTGAAACACTTCATCAATGTATCCACTTTTAATCCTTGTATTAAGCTTTCCATCAGAATAAGTTCCAGCTCCTCCTTCTCCGAATTGAATATTAGAATTAGGATTTAAAATAGAAGTTTTTATAAAATTATCAATAGATTTATCTCTTTCGTCTACTTTTTCACCTTGTTCAAAAATCATAGGTGAATACCCTAAACAACAAAGTTTATATGCTGCAAAAAGACCAGCAGGACCGGTACCTATAATAGCAATTTTTATTTTTTTATCAAAAATAGCTTGTCTTGTAGGAATGATATTTTGTTTTAAAGGTCTGATGTTTTCACAATTAGGAATAGTAGTATTTTCTAATAGTGTAACTTCGAGATTATATACTAATTTTATTTCTGATTTTTTTCTACTATCCACAGAACGTTTTGCATAGTCTATTTTTATAATATCTTTTTTTGGAATACCTAATGTTTCAATAGAATTTTTAATAAATTCATTTTGATTAGCATTTAAAGGAACTATTATATTATTTATGTTGATTTTCATTTAATCACCCACCTTATCAATATAAATTATATCATATATTAAAAAAAATTAAAAATAAAAAAACTCTAATAGTTTAATTACCATTAGAGTTTTCCTTTATATTTTTATTTTTTGCTTTTTTTTGCTTTTTTTTCAACTTTAGCAGCTATAGGTAATGCAGCAATTTTATCTTCTAAAGTTTTTCCCACTCTAAATTTAACAACTTTTTTAGCAGGAACATTCATTTTTTCACCAGTTTGAGGATTTCTAACCTCTCTAGCATCTCTTTCTAAAACTTCCCATTTTCCCCAACCAACAAATGAAACAGTTTCACCAGCAATCAAAGACGATTCCACTGTATCAAGGAAAGCTCCTAAAAATTTTTCAGCATCTTTTTTAGAAATATCACCTAATTGTAAGGCAAATTTGTTAATAAATTCTTTTTTAGTCATTAAAAATACCTCCTAGTTTTTATTTGATAAAATATATAAATAAAATACTACAAATTAACTTTTTAAATAAAAGCTTATTTTATGGTATTTCATAATATAGTTACTTAGAAAAAGAGAAAAATCCTTTTTTTTATAAAATTATTTAACAAGAGAAGCTCCTTTTTCTATTGCTTCTTTATTCATAGGAATAAATTTTGCTTTATTTTCTCCAAAAACTTTTGGAAAAGCATCAAGAATAGATTGAGGTTTAACAATAGGACAAATTTCTAACATAGCTCCCATCATGATCATATTAGCTATTTTTATATTTCCTAAATCATTGGCTAAATCATTAGCAGGTATATAAAAAATATCAATATCAGTTCTAGAAGGTTTTTCGGTTATTAAAGAAGAATTTATAAAAAGTTTTCCTCCTGGAACAAGAGAACTTTGAAATTTTAAAAGTGAAGGTAAATTCATAGCAACTACAATTGTAGCATCATTAGTTATAACAGGAGAACCAACTGGAATATCTGAAACAACTACAGAGCAATTAGCAGTTCCTCCACGCATCTCTGCCCCATAAGATGGACACCAAGATACTTCCTTTTGTTCTAACATCCCTGCATAAGTGACTAACATCCCAAGGGACATAAGACCTTGACCTCCAAATCCAGCACATATAATTTTATTAGTCATTTACTTAGCCTCCTTTTTATTTCCCAATGGATAGTAAGGAATCATATTAGTCTCTAGCCATTTTAAAGAGTCAACAGGTGAAATTCCCCAGTTTGTAGGACATGTGGATAAAACTTCTACTATGGAAAAACCTGTTCCATTAATTTGATTTTCAAATGCTTTTTTTATTACAGCTTTTGTTTTTCTAATTGATGCAGGATTATGAACAGAAGTTCTCTCAACGAACCCAGCTCCATCTAAAGTAGCTAAAATTTCTGCCATTCTAATAGGAGAACCATTCATTGCGATATCTCTTCCTGATTGGCAAGTGGTAGCTTTTTGACCAGGCAGTGTAGTTGGTGCCATTTGTCCACCAGTCATACCATAGATAGCATTATTTACAAAAATTGTAGTAAATTTTTCCCCTCTAGCAGCAGCATGTATGATTTCAGCGGTTCCAATAGAGGCTAAATCTCCGTCACCTTGATAAGTAAATACTATTTTATCAGGAAGTGCTCTTTTAATACCAGTAGCTACTGCTGGAGCTCTTCCATGACCAGCTTGTTGCATATCACAATTAAAATATTTATAAGCAAGAACAGAACAACCAACAGGGGCAACACCTATTGTATCTCCTTGTATATTAAGTTCTTCAAGAACTTCACCAACTAATCTATGAATAATTCCATGAGTACAACCAGGACAATAATGTGTTTCTTTATTTGTTAAACCTGAAGTTTTTTTGAATACAACTGACATATTTATTCGCCCCCTAAAACTTTGTTAGCATAATTATAAATTTCTTCTGGAGTTGGAATTATACCACCAGTTCTTCCAAAAAATGAAATTTCATGCTTACACTTAGAATATAGTTTTACATCTTCAACCATTTGTCCCATACTCATTTCAACAACTAGAAGTTTTTTACATTTTTCTATTGAATCCAAAGCTTTTTCAGGGAATGGCCATAAAGTTATAGGTCTAAACATACCAACTTTTTTTCCTTCTGCTCTCATTTGATCTACAACATTTCTACAAATTCTAGATGTTGTACCATAAGCAACTAAAATTAAATCAGCATCGTCAGTTTTATAAAGTTCAGATTTTTGTTCTTTTTCTATGATAGTAGCATATTTTTTAAATAAATTTATATTATGAACTTCTAAATCTTCTGCAGCAAGATATAAAGAATTGACAATATTAGGTTCTCTAAGTCCCTTTGTTCCAACAGTAGCCCAAGTTTTTTCCTCTTGTTTTCTAGTTACTATATTATCAAAACTTACAGGTTCCATCATTTGTCCAATGATACCATCTGCTAAAATCATAACAGGAGTTCTATAGTGATCAGCAAGATCAAAAGAATCAATCGTCATATCAACTGCTTCTTGAACAGACGCAGGTGCTAAAGAGATTATTCTATAATCACCATTTCCACCACCTTTAACACACATATTATAATCAGATTGAGCAGGTTGTATTCCTCCTAAACCAGGTCCACCTCTCATCATATTTATGATTACTCCTGGAAGTTCTGCACCAGCCATATAAGTTATACCTTCTTGCTTTAGAGCTATACCTGGAGAAGATGAAGATGTAAGACATCTAGTTCCTGTTCCTGAAGCTCCATATAACATATTAATAGCTGCTACTTCAGATTCGGCTTGAACAAAAGCTCCACCAATAGCGGGTAATGCGTGGGATAAATATTCAGGAATTTCATTTTGAGGAGTTATAGGATAGCCGAAAAAACATTTACAGCCAGCAACTATAGCAGCTTTCCCCATAGCTTCATTACCTTTCATTAAAATTTTTGCCATTATTTTTAAACCTCCTAATCTCTTTCAACTGTTATAACATAATCTGGACACATAATTGCACAATTACCACAGCCAATACACTTATCAAGCTCAGTTACTGTAGCTGGATTATAACCTTTTATATTGATAGAATTATTATCAATAAAGACTATTTTAACAGGACATCCAGTAACACAAAGACCACAACCTTTACAACGTTCTTGATTGAAAAAAACTTTACCCTTAGCCATGAACCCTCCTAAAATTAAATAAAAATTTAAATTACATCCAATTTTTTCTCATTAACATATCTATTGGGAAAATAGAACCCTCAAATTTTGCTTGTAGAGTTGGAATTAAATCTCTTTTACAAACTGTATAGCGGATAGGAATTCCAGTTTCATGAGAAAGTTTAAGAGCCAGAGAATTTCCTTTTAAAAGGTCTTCTTCTGTAGTTTCCCATATGAGATGAGTATTATTAATAATACCAGTAACTTTTAGATTTAAAGTTCCTTCTATATTTCTAAGATGTACAAGACAACTCTCTAAATCAGAAGTTTCTGGTCGATTGGCATTAAGAACAAAAAAAAGATCACATTCTAAAGGTGAAAATAGCTTTCTAAAACTTGCAAATGCTTTTGCTCCAGCACTATTTCCACCTAGATCAATTATATATTCATAAGTGGTATCCATAAATGGTTTCATAATATTTCCTGATACAGATGGTAAATCCATTCCATGTTCTTTTAAAATGAAACCTAAAAGCTCTATATTTTTTTCTTGAAATATTTTTTCATATTCTCTACTTCTGAAATATGGATTGACAACATCTAGATCTGCAATTGCAACTTTTTTTCCATTTTCTGAAAGACGTAAGGCATAATTAATTGCAAATTCTGTTTTTCCACTTCCGTAGTGACCTGTAATAATCTTGATTCTTTTATCTTTTAGCATTATATTTTCTCCTTAAACTTGAGCAAATAAATTTATATAAAACCCCTTATTTATTGATAATACAACAAACAGTCTTAAAAGTCAACCTAATTGATTTGAAAATATACATTTTTAAATAAAAATAAAAATAATTTAAAAAGGGTAATGAGTATGTGCCAATTCTTTATTGACGTACTAAAGAATATAAGTTATAATAGCATAATTGGAATGAATTTTAAAATAATAATATGGAGGAAAAATGAAAAAAAAATTTATAAGTTTTACAAAAATAATAATATCTTTATTAATAACCTCAGTAGTAACATTTTCAAGTTCAAAACCTTTAATTATAGGTATGGAATTAGCTTATCCTCCTTTTGAAATGACTGATAGCCTAGGAAATCCTACTGGTGTAAGTGTGGATTTAGCCAAGGAATTAGGAATATATTTAAATAGAGATATAAAAATTGAAAATATAGCTTGGTCAGGATTACTTCCTTCTCTTTTGACAAAAAAAGTAGATATTATTCTATCTTCCATGACAATAACTGAAGAGAGAAAAAAAGCAGTAGCTTTTTCAGTCCCTTATGCAGAATCTTTCTTATCATTACTTGTAAATATTGATTCTCCAGTTAATTCTCCTATGGATTTAAATGATTTCAAAAGAACTATAGTTGTTAAAACTGGAAGTACAGGTCATTTAGTTGCTAAAAAATATTTTCCTAAAGCTAAATTGAGAGTACTTGAAAAAGAAACATTAGCTGTATTAGAGGTTTCACAAGGGAAAGCTGATGCTTTTATATATGATCCTTTAACAGTTATAAAAAATAATAATTTAAACCCAGAGACAACGAGAGTTATTTTAGATAATTTCCAAATAAATGAGAGTGGAGATTGGGGAATTGCTTATAGAAAAAATGATATAGAATTAGGAAAATCTATAAATAGTTTTTTAAAAGAATTTAAAGAAAAAAAAGGGTTCGAACCTTTAATTGAAAAATATTTAAAAGACGAGAAGAAAATATTTGATGAAAAACAAATACCTTTCTTTTTAGGAAATTAATTTAAGTAGGGAGGAATTTAGGCATTGAGTAATATTTTTTTTAAAGACAGGTTTGGGAATTCAAAAAGTAGTGCAAAAATATTAAATATTGGAATATTGATATTAGGATTTTTAGGAGTAATATTATATTCTTTTAATAAAATTGGTTATAATTTTAGATGGGAAGATACATTATTTACTTATTATCCTAAATTTATATATGGATTTATTATGACTATAAATTTATCTTTTTTTTCTTTGATAGTAAGTTTAATTATTGGAACCATAATTGCAATTGGTTCTATATCTAAATTTTTACCTTATTATTATTTTAGTAAAGGTTATGTTGAAATAGTAAGGGGAACACCATTAATTGTTCAAATATATATTTTTTTTTATGTAGTGGGAACAGCATTAAATTTAGAGAATAGATATGTTGCTGGAATTATGATAATGGGAACATTTTCAGGAGCTTATGTTGCAGAAATTATAAGAGCAGGAATAGAGAGTATTGGTAAAACACAGTTAGATTCAGCAAAAGCTTTAGGATTTACAACCTATCAAAAATATAGGTATATAATATTTCCACAACTAATTAAAAGAGTTATGCCATCTTTAGCAGGACAAGTTGCATCTCTTATAAAAGACTCATCCTTATTGTCTATAATTGCAGTTAATGAGTTTACAAAAAATATTCAAGAAGTGGATTCTTTGACCTTTGCACCTATAGAGAATTATTTTATTTTAGCTATTGGCTACCTTATGCTAACTTTTCCAATTTCTATTCTATCAAAAAAATTAGAAAGGAAGTATAGCTATGAAACTTAAAATAGAAAATTTAGTGAAAAAATATGATGGAAATTTAGTTTTAAATAATTTGAATTTAGAAACAGAAGATATCAATACATTAGTTATAATTGGACCTAGTGGTGGTGGGAAATCAACTCTTATAAGAATTTTAGCAGGGCTTGAAAATCCAAATTCAGGAAAAGTAAAAATTGATGATGAAAAAATAAGATATAATGAGAAGTATCTCTGTAGTTATAGAAAAACTATAGGGCTAGTATTTCAAGCTTTTAATCTTTTTCCACACTTAACAGCATTGGAAAATATAACATTACCATTGATACAAGTACATAAGCTTAATCCAGTTGTGGCAAAGGAAAGAGCAGTTTCTTTTTTGACAAGATTTGGATTGAAAGAACATATGAATAAAAAACCTGGTCAACTTTCTGGTGGACAACAACAAAGAGTGGCTATAACAAGGGCTATAACATTGGAAACAAGATTTATTATATTAGATGAACCTACTTCTGCTTTGGATCCAGCATTAACTGCTGAAGTTTTAGATATAATTTCAGAACTTAGAAAAGAAGGTAAAAAAATAATTTTAGTAACTCATTCCATGAGCTTTGCAAAAAGTGTAGCAGATAGAATTATATTTGTGGCAGAAGGAAAAGTTATAGAAGAGGGAGGACCTGAGATTATTGATAATCCCAAAACAGATATGTTAAAAACCTTCTTAAATAAAACTTTGAAATATTAAAAAAATAAATTATTTAATAGAGAATTAAAAAATGGATAAACAAAAATTTATCCATTTTTTAATTTGATAAATTATCAATGAATGAAAGTAATTATTTCATAGCATTAAATAATGTTTCAACTAGTAGAGCTGAGATGTTATTACCCCAAAATGTACCATCTAGAGTATATGTATAAGAATTTTCATTGAGATTAATATAACCTTTTTGGTTTAATTCAATTAATTTGTCATATATTACTGAATATTTATCTCCACAAATTTTAGAAAGGTCTTGAAGATTTACTTTGTGATACTGTGTTAAACCAGATAAAAATAAAAGTTGTCTCTTAAGAGGACTATCTGGAGAATAAAAAGTAACATATTTATTTAAATGATAGAGTTCTAAATTTCCAACTCTTCCACCAGCCCCTAAACCAATAGGAACAAGATCTTTAAGTTGGTGAACATTTCTAATATAGTTATAAGCATCTCTTCCAGAGGTAATCTTTGTATGTTCAAGAATTGAATATCCTTTTTTTAATGAAACATCTAAAAATTTATGATGAAGCTCCTTATCTCTTTCTGTTTGATAGTCAAAATCTTTTTTTCCTTCGCTAAGATCTTTAGATAAATTAGAACCTTCATGAATCATAAGAGAATAAAAGCTAGAACTATCCACATTGAGCTGGGTAAGAATTTTAGCATCTTCTTCCACTTCCTTTAAATCTTGTTCTAAATAATTATAGATAATATCTATACATACTAGTCCAGAAAATTTATTTTTTATTTCATTTATTCTATTTATTACCCATTCTTGGTTATAGGTTCTATTTAAAAGCTTTCTTCCCCTATCAGAAAATGTTTGGATACCTATGCTGAGTCTATTAACTCCTAATTTTTCCATGATTTCTAATTTTTCAAAACTTAAGTTATGAAGCGTAGTTTCAAATGTAAATTCATATTTTTTAGATAGCTTAAAAGAATTTTGTAATGTTGATAAAATTCTTTTAAGTTGTTCTGGCTTAAAAATAGTTGGAGTTCCACCTCCAAAAAAAATTACTGAAAATTCTTTTTCTTGTATATATTTTTTAGAAGCTAATTTTTCCATTTGTTTAATAAGATAATTTGTATAATCCTCTAAATCATTATCAAGTTGTTTTCTATTCATATTACAAAAAGAACATATTTTATCACAATAAGGAGTATGAATATATATTCCACCATCTTTTTCTTTAGGGCTAGAGTTAAGAATTTTATAATAAGATAAAGGTGTTCTTAGTTTTCTTTTGATTTTTTTGTTAATTAAATTTTTCACATCATGATGTGATTTTAAACGAATTTCAAACATTTTTTTCTTCTCCTTTTAACGTTTTTAATTTTAATATATGATAAGTTACACTGATAAAAACTACAATTAAAGCTCCTCTTCCATAAGGTGTTTTCATGGATAGAACCCCTTTTCCCATACCCAGAGTTAAAAAAGTGAGAGCTATTATTTTATTTTTTAAAGTTATTCCTTTTTTTTCAGTATAATCAGAAATATATTTCCCCATAATTTTATTTTCTAAAAGCATTCTATGAAATTTAGGTGAACTTCTTTCTAATAAAAGAGCAGTAAGAAGTAAAAATGGTGTTGTAGGTAAAATAGGTAAAAAAATACCAATTATTCCTAGTATAAGAGAAAAAATTGCAACTATAAAGAAAAAATGTTTTTTTATATTCATTAAGAAAACCTCCATATTTTATTATTATTATTATTATTTTGCTCTAAAAACATTATATGTTATAAAGTAAAATATGTCAAAAAATTTAGTAAATTAAAATAAAAAAATACAAATTAAAAATCAAACAAATTATATTTTAATTTAATTATTTGACAAGCTAAATAATTGTGATATAATCATATAATAGTGATTAAAGAGATTATAAATTAAAATTAAAATATATTTTATAGACAAAGGGAGAGAAAATAGTATGAAAAAAACTGCAGTAGTATATTCATCATTAACTGGTAACACTAAAAAAGTTGGGGAAGCAATATATGAAATAATAAGTTCGGAAAAGAATTTATATTCTATAGAAGAGGCTTTAGAAAGTAATTTAGAAGTTTATGACAGAATTATTATTGGGTTTTGGGTAGATAAAGGAAGTTTAGATGCTAGAGTAAAGAAATTATTAAAAAGAATAAAAGGAAAAGAAGTTGCTTTTTTTGGAACTTTAGGAGCAGAACCGAATTCTGATCATGGGAAAAAAGTTTTTGAAAGAGCTCAAAAAAGATTTTCTAAAAATAATCAATGCGTAGGTGGATTTTTATGTTTGGGACAAGTAGCACCTAAATTAATCGAGATGATGGGAAGATTTCCTTTAAATATAGTGCATCCTTTAACTCCAGAAAGAAAAAAGAGATTAGAAATTGCTAATAATCATCCTGATGAAAAAGATTTGGAAGATGCAAAAAATTATTTTAGAAATCTTTAAAATTATGAAAATATATTATATTATAATTTTGTTTGGAGGAAAAAATGTACGAATATTTTAGAAGTGGTGGACCTTTGATGTGGGTTTTATTTATTATGTCAATAACAGCAGTTTCAATAGTTGTAGAAAAGATTATGTATCTTTTAAAGACAGAAAGAAAATATCATAAAATTTTTAAGCAAAAAGTTATTTCCCTTGTGGCAGAAAAAAATATACAATCTGCAATAGAATTAGCAAAGACCGAAAATAATGCAATTGGAAGAACTCTAGCAGAATTTTTAAATAGAGTTAATTTAGATGGAGATTTCCATCATTTTGAACAGTTGATAAAAGAAATTGAATTTAAAGAAGTAAGTGGAATAGAAAGACATCTTCATATACTAGGGATTATATCTACAACGGCTCCGATGGTTGGATTATTAGGAACTGTAACAGGAATGATTTCAGCTTTTACTCAAATGTCAACAATAGGTGGAGGGGGTGCAAGTGTAATAGCAAAAGGAATATCAGTAGCTTTAATAACAACAGCCTCCGGTCTTATGGTAGCTATTCCTAGTATGGTTATGTATAATTTATTAATAGCAAAAACTGAAGAAATATCAGAAGAAATAGATAAAATTACAACTAGCATAGTAAATATTATTAGGAGATAGTAATGAGAAGAAAAAAAAGAAAGATGATAAGTCCAGATTTAACCCCTCTCATAGATATTGTCTTTTTATTACTAGTATTTTTTATGATAGTTTCAAACTTTGATAAACATGGAGACATAAAATTAGAGCTTCCTCATTCAGGACTATCTTCTGAAGGAGCTGGAGAAAAAACTTTTGAAGTTATTATAGATAAAGATAAAAGATATTTTATAAAAGAAAATGAAATAATAAGAGAAATAAAAATAGAGGAATTGGAAGAAAATATTATAAATCAAGAAGAAATAATAGTGACTGCAGATAAAGATTTGACTTATGAAACAGTCATGGAGTTATTGGGTAAAATAGAAAAATTATCTAATAAAACTATAACTTTATCAGCTTTTCAGTAGGTGAAAAAATGAGAATAATTATAATTGTTACATTAATACATTTTGGAGTTCTTTTTTTAGGATTTAATAATAATGTACCTAAATTAGTTGAAACTAAAATTAGTAGAAAAATATTTGTAAAAACAAGAAAATCTACACAAACTATTGAGGGAAAAACAACTAAAACTGATCTAGAAAAACCAATTCAAGAAAAAAAAGTAGAGAAAAAAGTAGAGAAAAAAATAGAAAAGAAAATAGAGAAAAAAACAGAAAAGAAAGCAGAAAAGAAAATAGAGAAAGAAACAACAGAAGAAATATCAGAAATAGTTAAAGAATCTTCTAGTGAAGGAGAAAATACCAATTCTTTAGAAGAAAATCTTCCATTAAATATTAGTTCTAGTGGTTCTGGAAGTTATATTGCTTCTTCTAGTGATGGTTTATACTATGAGATTTTAAGAGAAGTAGAGCCTGAATATCCTGAAAAAGCAAATAGGTTAGGAATAAAAGGAATAAAAATTGTAGAAGTAAAATTTTTAGTGGGGCAAAAAGGAGAAATAAAAACAATCGAAATTTTAAGTGAAAGAGATAAGTTTGGTTTTTCTCAAGAAGTTGAAAAATCTTTAAAGAAATGGAGATTTAAACCTATTTTTTATAAAAATAAACCTATTGAAGTATATTTTTATAAAAAATTTAAATTTGAAAGATAAGTTTAAAGTTTGTTAATTAAGGTATATTCGCTAAATTAAAATTTAGCATTAAATATATAAAATAAAATGAAATTAGGAGATATATAAACAATGGAAAAAAAATTTGATAAAGAAATGGTAATGAATCATATGAATGAAAAACATACATCATCTGTTACTGATATTACAAAAAAATATTCAGAATATAAAGGTAATATTACAAAAGCTGAAATATCAGATATAGATAGCTTTGGTATGGATATTTTAGTGAACTTAACTGATAAGGCAAGAGTTCCTTTTCCTCATGAATTAAAAGAATCTGATATTATTCAAATGATTATGACAATGGCACAAAATTCAAAGCAAGGATTAATAGAAAAAGAAATTTTAGATGAAGTTGAGCAGTATTTATCAGAATTTAAATCTGTAGTATTAGGAACGATATCTTCGGTTGGTAAAGTTGATGTAACTTATGCTCCATATCTAAAAATGGACGGAGAACATTATATTTTTATTAGTGAGATAGGAGATCATTATTCAAATCTTAAAAATGGTTCCAAGAACTTTGAAATATTATTTTTACAAGATGAATCCAAGGCAGCTTCTCCTATAGTAAGAAAAAGAGCTAGATTTAATTGTACAGCTGAGTTTCAACCTAGAGATGAGAAATTTAATGAAATTTTAGATGGATTTGAAAAATTTGTAGGAAAAGAAATAAAAGCCATAAGAAATATGCAAGATTTTCATTTAGTTAAATTATCATTCATTGACGGTAGATTTGTAAAAGGATTTGGTCAAGCCTTCCTTTTAAAAGATGGAAAAGTATCTCATATGACTGGAGATAAAAAATCACATAGATAAAAAAACAAGAGAATCTAGAATATAGATTCTCTTGTTTTTTTATCTATTAGGAAAGTATAGAATTATATGCCGTCAACTATTTACAATCAAAAATATGTT
>CAMTIW010000034.1 GCA_947072665.1 uncultured Fusobacteriaceae bacterium
TTAAAAATTCGAATTTTTTTATCTTAAAAAATATGACTTTTACAATTGTCTAAATCTTGTTTTATCTATATTATCATTTATTTATTTTTTTTACAAGATATTTATTTGTTTTTAAATGAAAAAGTATTGAAAAACAAATTAGAAATCTCCTTGTTTTTCAATACTTTTATTTTATTATTTTATTATTTTTTTCCAAAATGTCTTTCTAATAAACCTAAGAATGCTCTACCATGTCTTGCTTCGTCTTTTGCCATTTCATGTACTGTATCGTGTATAGCATCAAAACCTAACATTTTTGCTCTCTTAGCAATATCAAACTTACCTGCAGTTGCACCATATTCTGCTTCTACTCTCATTGTTAAGTTTTTCTCTGAAGAATCTGATACACATTCTCCTAATAATTCTGCAAATTTAGCTGCATGTTCTGCTTCTTCAAATGCTATTCTTTTATATGCTTCTGCTATTTCAGGATATCCTTCTCTGTCCGCTACTCTTGACATAGCTAAATACATTCCTACTTCTGTACATTCACCTTGAAAGTTTGCTCTTAGACCCATGATAATTTCTTCATCACCACAAGCTAATCCCTCTCCTACTTTATGCTCTGTAGCCCAAACTCTTGCTGCAGTTTCTATTACTAATTCAAATTTTAACTTTGGTGCTTTACATACTGGACATGACTCCACACCTTCATTTACTATTTCCCCACATACTAAACATCTGTATCTATTCATTTTTATTCCTCCTGTTTTTTATATTTTTGTAATTGTTTCATTTATGTAATAATTATATAATTTTTTATGATTTTTGTCAACCTTTTTTTTATTTTATTTTTAACTTATAATATATTTTTTAATTATATTTTTATTCTTATTTTTTTCATCTTTTATATTTATACATATTTATTAAGTTTTTAAATTATTTTATAATTATATTATATATAAAATAAATTACTTTATTAAATAATTATACTATATGTCTTAGATTAATTCATATTTTAAATTTTAAAATAATTTATTTCGTTGGTTTTACAACATATATATAGTATAATTGAAATAGAGGTGAATAATATGAATATAAAAATTCTCAGTACTAGCTATCTTGGAGTTAAAAACTATCTAGTGGAAGTAGAAATTGATATTAGTAATGGAATGCCTAATTTCTCAATTATTGGATTAGGAGATGCTGCTATTTTTGAAAGTAAAGAAAGAATTAAAACTTCCTTAAAAAATACAGGTTATCCTTTTGAGCCTAAAAAAATAGTTGTAAATTTATCTCCTGCCTCTATAAAAAAAGAAGGAGCACATTTTGATTTAGCAATTGCAATTGGAATTCTTATTAGCTTTGGTTTTATAGAAGATATTTATTCTATTCTTGATAATTATCTTATTCTAGGAGAACTATCTTTAACTGGGGACGTTAAACCTGTTAAAGGTATTATTGGAGCGGCTCTTTTAGCTAAAGAAATGTGTTTAAAAGGCATTATTATTCCTTCTGAGAATATAATTGAAGCTACCTTCATTCAGAATATTAGAATTATACCGATAAAAAATATACTGGAATTAATAGAATTTATAAAAACAGATTCTATAGAAGAACTCGTATTAAATAAAATAAAAAATAAAAATCTACTCACTCTTAATTTAAATGAAGTAAAAGGACAGGCATTAGGAAAAAGAGCTCTTGAAATTGCTGCTGCTGGAGGGCATAATATTTTTATGATTGGAAGTCCTGGTTCAGGTAAATCTATGTTAGCTAAAAGACTTCCTTCTATTCTTCCAAATTTAGATATACAGCAATCTATTGAATCTACTCGTATTTATAGTGTTATAGGTGAACTAAATAAAATAGATGAAATTATTAAAATACCACCTTTTAGAGCACCTCATCACACTGCTTCTAAAGCCTCAATTTTAGGTGGTGGTCATAATATTAAACCTGGTGAAATTACTATGGCTCACAACGGAGTTTTATTTTTAGATGAATTTTCTGAATTTCCAAGAGAAATAATAGAGAGTTTACGTCAGCCTTTGGAAAATGAAAGTATTTCCATTTCTAGGGTTAATGAAAAAATTACCTTTCCATGTAAATTTATTCTTATAATTGCTACCAATCCCTGTAAATGTGGTCTTCTTTTTGATGAAGCTGGGAAATGCTCTTGTTCTTCTTCAGAAATACAGAGATACCAAAAAAAAATATCCGGTCCTATCATAGATAGAATAGATTTATATGTTCCCATAAAAAAATTAGACTACAAAGAACTTTTTTCTACCGAAATATCAGAGAGTTCAGCTACAGTAAGAAAAAGAGTTCTTTCTGCTAGAAAAATTCAATATTCTAGATTTCATTCAAATAAATTGAATAGTTCTATGTCACAGAAAGAAATATCTCTATTTTGTAAACTTTCTCTTGAAGATTCACTAATTTTACAAAGTATTGTGAAAAATTTTTCTCTTTCTGCTAGAAGTTATGATAAAATACTAAAAGTTTCTAGAACTATTGCAGATTTATCAGGAAAAGAAAATATTGGAAAAAAAGAACTGCTAGAGGCTGCATCATATAGAAAATATTATTAAAATAAAAACATCATTTTTATAGGTTTAAAAATGGTGTTTTTATTTTAGTACTTATTTAGTTTTAAAATCTTTTTCAAATATTCCGTTTAATATAAGTGCTAAAGCTCCATCACCTGTGACATTACAAGCAGTTCCAAAACTATCTTGAAGTGCAAAAATTGTTAACATAAGAGCCGTTCCACTTTCATCAAATCCTAATACAGATACTATTATTCCCAATGAAGCCATTACAGTCCCACCTGGAACCCCTGGTGCACCAATTGCAAAAATACCTAGTAAAAATATGAATATAATCATTGTTCCCATTGCCGGTAAACTTCCATATAAAACTTGTGAAACTGTCATTACGAAAAATACTTCTGTTAATACAGAACCACACAAATGAATAGTTGATCCCAAAGGAATGGCAAAATTTGTTATATCTTCATGAAGAACTTTAGATTTTTTAGCACAATCTAAAGCTATGGGTAATGTTGCTGCTGATGACATTGTTCCCACTGCTGTTAGATATGCTGGTCCATAACTCTTTAATAATTTTAAAGGGTTTTTTCTTGAAATAATTCCTGCAGTTGTATATAAAAATGTTAACCAAATAAACTGACCAATCAATACAATAACTATAACTTTTAAAAATATAGGTAACTGTTTAATTATCCCACCTTCATATGCAAGTGTAGCAAATGTTGTAGCTATGAAAAATGGCAATATAGGTATTATAATTTTATGAACTATAGCTAACATGATATTATTAAATTCATCCAATAAATTTTCAAAGTTTTTTGATCCTGTCCAAATCACAGCAAGTCCAATAAATAATGATAGTACTAATGCTGACATTACAGTAAATATAGGTGGTATATTCATTTTGAACAACATATTTGGAAGTTCTTTCAAACTTTCTGTTGCAGAAATAATATGTAATTTAGGTATTAATATATATCCAAAAAACATTGAAAATAATGCTGCTCCTATAGAAGAAATATATGCCAATACTAACATCACACCTAACATTTTACTTGCATTAGATTTCATTTTTGTTATTGCTGGTGTTATAAATCCTAAAATAATAAGTGGAACGGTAAAAAATATTATTTGTCCTAAAAAATATTTTATCGTCTGAACTACTCCAATAATAGATTCGTTACAATATAGACCTATAGTTATTCCAAAGACAACACCTAAAATTAATTTGAAAATTAAATAATCTTTTTTTTCTTTTTTCATACAATCCTCCCCATAAAAATATATAAATAATTATAACATGTTATAATTTAAATATCGATGAAATATTATTTTTTAATTTATTCAAATAGTAAACTAGTATGATATAATATTTCATAAGTCCAGTCAAATAAATTTTTTATAAGGAGTAATATGAAAAAATTATATATTTTATGTTTTATAATTATATCATTAGGGATAACCAGTTTTATTTTTCATAATAAAAATACAAAGAAAAAAACCTCTCTATCCAGTGAAGTTATTATTCAAACAGATTCTGACAATTTAGAAAATTTTACTTTTGGAGAATTAAACAATGGTGTAAAATACTATATTTTAAAAAATTCTAAACCAGAAAAAAGAGCTAGTATAAATTTGGTTGTAAATGCTGGTTCTTTGATGGAAGAAGATAGCCAAAGAGGGGTTGCTCATTTTTTAGAACATATGGCGTTCAATGGTACTGAAACTTATCCAAAAAATGATTTAATAAAATATTTAGAATCTTTAGGGCTAAGTTTTGGTGGAGATTTAAATGCCTATACAAGTTTTCATGAAACTGTTTATAAGCTTAAAATACCTACAAATAATCCTACTGATATTTCAAAAGCTGTTCATATTTTAAAAGAATGGGGAAATAATATTTCTTTCAATGAAGATGATGTGAAAAATGAAAGAAACATTATTTTAGAAGAGTGGCGTGGAAGGCAAGGACTTACCGAAAGAATTAGTTTTTTAAAAAGAAATATTATTTTTGGAAATTCCAAATATTTTTCTAGAATGCCAATTGGAGATACGAATATTATTAAAAATGCTAATTCTTCCCTTTTAAAAAGTTTTTATCATAAATGGTATCAACCTAAAAATTTCACAATTATCGCTATTGGAGATTTTAATATTAAAGATATGGAAGAAAATATAAAATTAGAATTTTCTCCTCTTGAAAATTCTAATTTTATGAAACCTAAAGAATACTATCTTCCCCATTTAGCTGAAAGTTATACAATTTTTTCAGATCCAGAATTAACTAAAACAACTCTTGAATTTACTGTTATTGATAAAATTTCCTCTATGGATAATTTTTCTAAACTCAAAGATAGTGTAATCCAAAATCTTTTTTTTAATATTTTAAATTCGCGATTAAATCTTCTTTCAAAAAAAAGTGATTCCCCTTTAATTTCTAGTGGCATTTATTCATATAGATTAGGGAAAAATAATGAAATTATTAGTTTAACCTCACAAACAAAAGAAAATAAAATTCTAGAAGCAAATGAATTAATTTATCAAAATTTAAATATTTTATCAAATTTTGGACCTTATTCTACTGAATTAGATAATGAGAAATCTGAACTTTATACTCAAATTCAAGCACAACATAAAAACAGAAATTCTTTAGAAAATGAAACTTTTTTTGATGAAATTAAAGACATATACACATATGGAGATACTTTTTTATTTCCAAAAGATAAATTAGATTTATTAGATAAAATTTTACCTACAATCACTACTACTGACATTGAATTATATGCTAAAAATTATTATAATAAAGATAAAGCACTATTTTTAATTTCTGGTGATAACAATAAATTACCTTCTGAAGAACAACTTAAAAATATAAAAAATGAAGTAGAAAAAGAAAAGTTAAAGAATTTTGAACAGCCTAGTTCTTTAAAACTTATTAGTCCTAAACTTGACCAAGGATCAATTATAAGTAAAACTACAACAGATGAAAATACACCTTTTCAAGTTAAAACATATAAATTATCCAATGGGATAGAAGTTATCTATAAAAATACTTCGTATCAACAAGATAAAATATTTTTAACTTTTTATAAAGAAGAAGGTTCTTCTAATGAAGATGAAACAGGATATTTAAATTCTATTTTTCTTTCTACTATGATGAATAATTCAGGTGTTGGAAATCTTACAAATGATCAATACGAAACATTTTTAAAAGGTAAAAATTTCAATGTTTCTGCTTATATGAGTGACTATGACCATGGAATAGAAATTGAAAGTGATATTGAAAATTT
The DNA here is from genome assembly GCA_947072665.1 of uncultured Fusobacteriaceae bacterium. Classification (GTDB taxonomy): domain Bacteria; phylum Fusobacteriota; class Fusobacteriia; order Fusobacteriales; family Fusobacteriaceae; genus JAGNZR01. Next base: position 5,828 of record CAMTIW010000034.1, read on the forward strand.
TGATATAGCACTTAACACCATGACATCGCTTCTTTTAATACAAAAATTTGATGATAATTTCTTCAAGAAAACGCAAGAAAATATAAAACAAAATATTAATAATAGAAAAAATTCTCCACTTAATATCTACCGTGATACAATAAATAGCATTATCTCTAGTGATAATTTCAGAAGAAAACCACTTTCTTTAGATAATTTAAAAAAAATAAACAAAGAATCTATTTTAAAACTTTATAAAAATAAATATTCTAATTTCCATAACTTTAAAGTTATTGTTGTAGGTTCTATTGAAGAAAATAAATTAGAAGAAATAATCATTAAATATTTTTCCAGTTTACCAAGTAATAATAATATAAATCAATATAAAGAATTAAATATTTCATCACCTACTGAAAATATTTCTAAAACTATAGTTAAGGGAAAAGATAAAAAATCAACTGTCACCATAGTTTATCCCTATACTAAAGTTTATTCTAATACAGATAGAAATTTATTAAAAGCTTTTTCAAATTTACTTAATATTATCTTAATAGAAGATATTAGAGAAAATATTTCAGGAGTATATTCTATATATTCTACTAGTAATTTAGAATATATGAACCACGGTGAAAATAATCTCATTATTCGATTTTCTAGTGACCAAAATACAACAAAAAAAATAGTGGAAGAAACTAAAAATGTAGTTAAAAATGTAGCTTTGGGAAATTATGATGAAAAAAAATTACAGAATATTGTAGAAAATTACAGATTAACATATGAAACCGAGCTCAAAAAAAACAATTTTTGGAATCAATATATTTATAAAAAATCTTTAAAAGATAATGACTATTCTATTTTATCTCCAGAACAATATAAAAAATTAATAACTTATATGAATTTGTTAGAATTTTCAAAAGAAAATATTCTTAATCAAAATAACTTTGAAATCATATTAAAACCAGAAGAAAATTAATTTAAGGAGAATTAAAATGAGAAAAAAAATTTTTTTTATAATATTTTTAGGAATAACTATTTTAACATTTTCGTCACAAAAAACACTTTCTAAATTTTCAAAAGGTGAAAATATTCCAGCATCTGTTTTTCAAATACTACATAAAAATAATATAAATACTAAAAATAAAACTCTACTTTTAAATTTTTCTGCCACTTGGTGTCCTAGCTGTATAAAAGAAAAAAATAAATTCAATAAAACTTATAACAACACTTATAAAAAAAATAAAAACCTTCAAGTTGTTGTAATCTTTGGTCCTTATGGAAAAGAACCTTCTCTAGATACTATTTCTAAAGTTAAAAAATATATGAAGGATAATAATTATAATTTCCCTCTCTACTTTGATAAAGATAGAGTGCTTTTAAATTCTTTGGGAATAAAGTCTTTACCAACCTCACTAGTAATCAGTCCTAAAAGAAAACTATTACAAGTGGTAAATAAATATTCTAATTTAAAAGATTTATAAATTTTTATAAGAAAAAAGAGATTAACTTAAAATCTGTTAATCTCTTTTTTTTACTCAATACTCTGAGTTTTACTTTCATTCTCTACCTAGAGATAACTTTCCTATGCTCAGCAACCATCATCTTCAAATATAGCAGCTATACCACCCTCTAAGTCATATGTACTATTATATCCAGCTTCTCTTAAAAGCATCGTAGCTCTTTTAGATCTTACTCCATGAGCGCAATAAACTAGTATCTTATCCTCTTTTTTTATCTCTTCATTTAACTCTAATACTTCATTCATAAAATCATTATCAAAAGAAATATTATAACAATCCTCTGTTATAGGTGGTACATCATCTAGTTCTTCTGGTGTTCTACAGTCTATTATTATAGTATTTTCATCTATTATAAGTTCTAATGCTTCTTGTTTATTTAATGATATTTTCTCCATTTTTCACCTCAGTTTTATTTTATTTAACACAATATAATATTTATTAATATGCTTCATTCTATCATACTTTTATTATAAAATCTATAAAAAAAAAGTGACCATTACAGTCACTTAAATTTACTATACTAATTCGATTATAGCCATCTCAGCAGAGTCACCTTTTCTTACACTAGTTTTGATTATTCTAGTATATCCACCGTTTCTCTCTGTGTATCTTGGAGCTATTTCTCCAAATAATTTAGCTACAGTTGCATCTTGTCTTAAAAAAGCAAAAGCTTGTCTTCTTGAAGCTAAAGTATTCTTTTTTCCTAAAGTTACCATTCTATCAGCAAATTTTCTTAATTCTTTTGCTCTAGTTATAGTAGTCTCTATTCTTTCATTATCTAGAAGAGATATAGTCATGTTCATTAGCATTGCCAATCTATGCTCTGTTCTTCTTCCTAATTTTCTATATGATTTATTGTGATTCATTAGTTTAGCTATCCTCCTTATCTATGAGTTTTTATTGCTCGCTCAATCCATTGTTCGCTGCTAAATCGTGTCCACGTTCTAACATTTTCTCAAGAATCTCATCGTATGATTTTTTTCCAAGATTTTTGATTTTCATAAGATCATTTGAAGACATTTTAGCCAATTGACCTATTGTCTCTATTTCTGCTTTTTTCAAACAGTTATAAGATCTTACTGTTAAATCTAATTCTTCTATTTTTTCATTATCATCTGAATTTCCACCAGCTATAGTAGTTTCTACAACAACTTCATCCTCTTCAGGTCTAAGTTGCTCTAATCTATTTCCTATATCCATTAAAGGTGAAAAATGTAAGTTTAATAACTCAACAGCATATGATAACGCATCATTTGTTTCTACACTACCATTAGTCTCTATGTCTAATATTAGCTTATCAAAATCAGTCATTCTTCCAACCATTGTATCTTGGATAGAATATGAAACGTTCTTTATTGGAGTATATATAGCATCTATTGCCATATATTCAACAGCCCAACCTTTTTTGTCTACTTCTTCAGAAACCAAGAACCCTTCTCCTGTATCAACTAAGAACTCTATATCAAGTTCTCTATCTGTAGTTAATGTACAGATGATTTGATCAGGATTAACTATTTCTAGTCCAACTTCTGGTATAATATCTGAAGCTTTAACAACTTTTGGACCTTTAACAGAAAGAGTCATTTTTCTTTCTCCATGTTCCTCAGTTTTAATAACAACTTCTTTGATATTTAATATTATTTCAGTAACAGCTTCCTTAACTCCTTCCATTACTGAGAATTCGCTAAGAACACCTTGAATTCTAATCCCTTTTATTGCTGCTCCAGGAATTGATGAAAGCAAAACTCTTCTAAGTGCATTCCCAACAGTATGTCCATATCCTCTATAAAGAGGTTCTATTACATATTGTGTATGAAATTTAGTTGTTATTACTGGCGTAATATTAAAACTTTTTGCATGTTTCTCTATTTTTAACATCTAATCAGCTCCTATAAATTAGGGATTACTATCTAGAATAGAATTCAACTATTAAAGCTTCGTTTAGATCGAAATCTATGTCGTCTTTAGTTGGATTCTGAACAACCGATCCACTGAAAGCTGCTCTATCTAATATTAACCAAGCTGGAACATTTGAATCCGCAACTGCAGTTTTTATTAAATCGATATTTTTTGAATTTTCTATAACAGAGATAACATCTCCTGCCTTAACTCTGAAAGAAGCTATGTTTACTCTTCTTCCATTTACTGCAACGTGACCATGAGAAACGATTTGTCTAGCTTGTCTTCTTGTTTTTGCAAATCCAAGTCTATAAACTACGTTCTCTAATCTTCTTTCAAGGTATTGTATAAGGTTAAGACCTGTTACTCCATCCTTTCTAGTTGCTTCCTCGTAAAGCTTTCTAAATTGCTTTTCCATTACATTGTATATGAATTTTGCTTTTTGTTTTTCTTTTAGTTGTATTGCGTACTCTGTAGGTTTCTTGTTAGCGTTTGCTCTTGGTCCTCTGTTTGAAGTTTTATTAACTCCTAAAACTGTTGGATCAATTCCTAATGCTCTACATTTCTTTAATACTGGCTGTCTATTTCTTGCCATATTCGATTATTCCTCCTTGCTGTTGAATTTTGCTATAATGAGAATCTCCTTTTGGAGTGAGATTATACTCTTCTTCTCTTTGGTGGTCTACAACCGTTATGTGCAACTGGAGTAACATCTGAGATTTTAGTAACCTCTAATCCTGCTGCTTGTAACGATCTGATACAAGCTTCTCTACCTGAACCTGGTCCTTTTACTTTAACTTCAAGTTTTTTCATACCATTTTCTATTGCAACTTGTGCAGCTTGCTCAGCAGCTATTTGAGCTGCGAATGGAGTACCTTTTTTAGTTCCTTTGAACCCAGAAGTTCCTCCTGATTTCCAAATTAAAACTTTACCTTCAGTATCAGTGATAGCGATGATAGTATTGTTAAAGTTTGAATGTATATGAGCTATTCCTACTGGAATATTTTTAACTTTCTTTTTGATTTTAGCTACTTTCTTTTTAGCCAACTTAAGTACCTCCTCACTTATTAGTTCCTAATTCTTATCCTTTAATAATCAATAATTATCTTTTGATAGGTTTTTTAGGACCTTTTCTTGTTCTTGCATTTGTTTTAGTTTTTTGTCCTCTTACTGGTAGACCCATTTTATGTCTTAAGCCTCTATAACACTTGATATCTATTAATCTCTTAATAGCAAGTCTTATGTCTTTTCTTAAGTCTCCTTCTACCTTAACTCCTTCTACAACTGCTCTTATCTTATTGATTTCTTCCTCAGTAAGATCTTTTACTCTTGTATCGAAGTTAACTCCTGCTTCTGTTAGTACTCTTTGAGAAGTTGCTTTTCCTACTCCGTAAATATAAGTTAGTGATATCTCAACTCTTTTATTTCTTGGGACATCTACTCCTGCGATTCTAGCCAAATTTAGTTCCTCCTCTTTCAAAAAATTTTTAATTTAGCAAATTGGCCACCTGCTAAATCGAGTTCTATTTGTCGGTATATTAACCAACCTAATACTTTCATCGGTATGCCTGCCAAACAGTAGCGGCCCTACGGCTCCCACATACCTTTACAATGCTTTCAATATCATAATTAAAAACACTCTCTTTACTTCTGTGCTACAAAATTATCCTTGCACTTGCTTGTGTTTAGGGTTGTCACAAATTACTCTGATCTTCCCGTGTCTTTTGATAACCTTGCACTTGTCACAGATTGGTTTAATTGATGCTCTTACTTTCATTTGCTGCCTCCTCCGTGAAACAAAGTTAGTTCTTCTTTCTGTATACTATTCTTCCTCTACTTAAATCGTAAGGAGAAATTTGTACCGTTACACCATCTCCAGGTAAAATTTTAATGTAATTCATTCTCATTTTCCCTGAAATATGTCCTAGAATTTTATGACCATTTTCAAGCTCTACCCAAAACATTGCATTTGGAAGAGATTCAACGATAACTCCTTCTAGTTCAATAACATCCTTTTTTGACATGTTATACCTCCCATCAACAGGATTTCAGATTATTATATCATAATAAACATAATATGTCTAGTATATTTATTAAAATTCATAAAACAATTTTTTTATACTAATTCTTAATCAAGTTGACTTAAAATTACAGGTTTCCCATCTATAATTGCTACTGAATGCTCACAGTGAGCCGACCTTTTACCATCTTTTGTCACAACTGTCCAACCGTCATCTAAATGTGCAACTTTATATGTTCCAACATTTATCATGGGTTCAATAGCTAAAACCATACCATCTTCTATTTTTATTCCTCTTCCTTTTCTGCCAAAATTTGCAACACAAGGTTCCTCATGCATAGCTTTTCCAACCCCGTGTCCTGCATAGTCCCTCACAACACTAAAGTTATTTGATTCTACATAAGTTTGAATTGCATTTCCTAAGTCTCCAAGTCTTGTGCCAGCAGTTGCCATTTCTATTCCAATAGCTCTAGCTCTATGGCCTACATCTATAAGTTTTTGAGATTCTTCGTCCACTTGTCCCACTGCAAATGTTTCTGCAGAATCACCAAAATAGCCATTTAATATTGTAACTGTATCCACACTTACAATGTCGCCCTCTTGAAGAATTTTATCAAATTTAGGAATTCCATGAACCACAGCTTCATTTACAGATATACAAGAACCTGTAGGATAAGGATTTCTTGGTCCTCCTACCCCTATTGTTCCTGGAATAGCTCCTTCTCTTCTAATATAATCTTCTATAATATTATTTAACTCTAAAGTAGAAACTCCAGCTTTAATATATTTAGGTAATATTTCAGAATACAGTCTTGCTATTATCTGATTTGCTTTTTTTATTTCTTTTATTTCATCTAAAGTTTTAAGAATAATCATAATTTTTCCTCTCTAGTCTTTGATCATAATAATAGGTACGTTAATTTATTTAAATTTAAAATTATCCTAAAATTTTAAATATTTCTGAAGTTACTTCTGATAGCTCTTTCATTCCATCAACTTCCACTAATATATTTCTCTTTTTATAGAAATCAAAAAGTGGTGCAGTTTGATTATGATAAGACTCTAGTCTTACTTTTACAGTTTCTTCTGTGTCATCTTTTCTTGTTATTAATCCATGACCACATAAATCACAAACTCCATCTACTTTAGGTTTATTAAATATTTTATGAAATGAGGCTCCACATGATGGACACCCTTGTCTTCCAGTAATTCTTGCAACTATTGCATTATCAGGTACATTTAGTGATATTACTTTATCCAATTTTATTCCAATTTCTTTCATAATAACTTCTAAAGCTTCTGCCTGAGCTATTGTTCTTGGAAATCCATCTAAAATAAATCCAGTTTTACAATCTTCCATTGTTAATCTATCCTTAATTATTCCTATAATTGTAGAATCAGGTACTAATTTCCCTTCATCCATATATTTTTTAGCTTCCATTCCCATGGCAGTCTCTGCTTTTATTGCAGCTCTTAAAATATCCCCAGTTGATATTTGAGGAATTCCATATCTTTCCATAATAGGTTTTGCTTGAGTCCCTTTTCCTGCTCCAGGTGCTCCAAATAACATGATATTCATCATTTCACTCCTTTTTTTATTCATAATAATAATCCAACATATAAATTATACTATATTTTTCAAGAAAAATCACTATAAACAATTTTGAAAATAAAATATTTAAATAAATTAAAAAGAGGGATTAGCTATATAATGAAAAATCACTATATAGTTCCCTCTTTTTATATCTTTTTGTACGTTTCATGTTCTCTTAACTTTTATTTTTTTAAATAAATCCTTTATATTCTTTAACAACCATGTGTGCATCTATTTGTTGAATAGTATCAATTGCTACTCCTACAACGATAATAATTCCTGTTCCCCCAAAAAATTCTGGTAGACCTACAGAATTAAATATTGCCATTGGTAATATACAAATGATAGCTAAGAAAATTGCTCCACCCCAAGTTATTCTTGTTACTACTCCTTCTAAATACTCTGCTGTTTCTTCTCCGGGTCTTATCCCTGGTATAGTTCCTCCACCTTGTTTAAGATTGTCGGCAACTTTATCTGGATCAAATACAATAGCAGTATAAAAGAAAGAAAAGAAAATAATAATTACAGCATAAAGTGCCATATATACAGGGTGTGAATTTGTAAAAACTCTTCCCAATAACACTTTTATCTCTGAACCTGAAGGTAAAGCGTTAACAGCAACAGAAGGAATCATCATAACAACAGAAGCAAAAATTACTGGCATTATACCTGCAGTATTTAACTTAAGTGGTATGTACGAACTTTGTTCCATTCCAGCTTTTCCACCAAAACCTCTCCCTACATAATGAACAGGAATTTTTCTCTGCCCAAGTTGAAAAACAACTATTCCAGTGACAGTTACAATTGCTGCTATTGCAACAACTATCAATAAAGGTATCAGAAATTTACTTCCTTTCATACTTTCAATTGTTTTAACTATGTCAGCAGGAATTCTTGAAATTACATTTAAAAATATTAAAAGAGATACTCCATTTCCTAAACCTTTTAGAGATATCTGCTCTCCTATCCACATTAAAAATACTGTTCCAGCAGTTAATGTTGTAATAGTTGTTAAGAAGAACATAAATCCAGGAGTTGTAACAAGTCCTGAAGATTGTAACCAAGTACAAACCCCAAGTCCTTGAACAACAGCAATCGCTATTGTTAGGTATCTTGTCCACTGAGTTAGCTTATTTCTAGCTCCCTCCCCCTCTTTTCTCATTTCTTCTAATTTAGGAACAATACTTCCTAATAAACTAAATACTATTGATGCATTAATGTAAGGAACAATTCCCAATGCAAATATGGAGACTCTACTAAAAGCCCCCCCAGAAAACATATTTATATAACCTAATATGTTGCTCTGTTGGGTCATTATAGCAAGCCTATCAATGTCTACGCCAGGAGCAGGAATATGAGTTCCTACCCTAGCGACTAAAAACATCAATAAAGTAAATATTATTCTCTCTCTAAGTTCAGGTATTTTAGATATACTCTTCAATCTACTGATTCCAGTATCTATTAAAGCCAAGCTCCATTCACCTCACTTGAGATATTTCATTATTACTACTTATTATTTCCAGCAACATCAGCAAATGTTTTAACTTCGATTATTTCTATTGATCCACCTTTTGATTCGATGATAGCTTTCGCTGCATCTGAAACTTTATGAGCTTTTACAGAAATTTTCTTATCAAGAGATCCGTTTGCAAGCACTTTTACACCGTCAAGTAATTTCTTAACGAAGCCAGCAGCCATTAATAACTCTGGAGTAACTTCAGTTCCCTCTTCAAATCTATTTAAAACATCTAAATTAACAATTGCATACTCTTTCTTGAATCTAGCATTAGAGAAACCTCTCTTAGGTACTCTTCTGTATAAAGGCATTTGTCCACCTTCAAAATACTGTTTTACTCCACCACCAGATCTTGAATTTTGTCCATTACTTCCTTTTCCAGAAGTTTTACCAAGTCCAGAAGACTCACCTCTTCCCACTCTCTTTCTTGCTTTTTTCGGTTCAGAAGGTTTTAATTCGTTTAATTTCATAGATTATTGCACCTCCTCTACCTTTAGTAAGTAAGACACTAGAGCAATCTTTCCTTTTAATTCAGGAGTTACAGTATGCTCTACTACATCGTTAACTTTTCTTATTCCTAAAGAATTAAGAGTAGCGACGTGGTTAGGTTTTCTTCCAATCATGCTTTTCACAAGCTCAATTTTAACCTTTGACATATACGTTTACCTCCTAGCTTAAAATTTCTTTAACTTCTTTGCCTCTTAAAGCTGCTACTTCCTGTGCAGATCTCAATGTTCTTAAACCTTCAATTGTTGCTCTTGCAACGTTATGTTTAGTTCTTGAACCTTTAATCTTAGTAAGTATGTTGTGAACTCCAACTAGCTCTAAAACTTCTCTTGCAGCAGAACCAGCTATTACCCCAGTTCCCTCATATGCGGGCGCCATCCACACAGATGTTGCTCCCCATTTTCCAACTATCTCGTGAGGAATAGTATTCCCTTTTAACGATACATCTACTAAGTTTTTCTTAGCAGCTGCGATAGCTTTTTTTATTGCGTCTGGAACACCGTTAGCTTTTCCTAAACCTAAACCGATCTTCCCTTGACCATCTCCTACAGCAGCTAGAACAGAGAAAGATATAGTTCTTCCTCCCTTAGTTGTTTTAGATACTCTAGAGATTTTTATTAATTTTTCTTGATATTGGTTATCTTCTTTATTAACAAACTTTGACAAGTTTATTCCTCCTCTCTACAGAATTAGAACTTTAGCCCTGCTTCTCTTGCAGCATCTGCTAAAGCTGCTACTCTACCTGTATATTTATATCCTGCTCTATCAAATACAACAGATATCACATTTTTTGTTATTGCTCTTTCCGCAATTAACTTTCCTACAAGCTTAGCCGACTCAGCGTTTCCACCATGTCCAACATTTCCTTTTAACTCTTTATCGATTGTTGAAGCAGAAACTATTGTAACTGCATTAACATCATCGATTAATTGAGCAAAGATATTGTTATTTGATTTATATACACAAAGTCTTGGTCTTTCAGCAGTACCAGACAATTTTGCTCTGATAGCTGTATGCTTAACTTTTCTTACTGCTTGTCTATCTACTTTCTTAAACAACTTCCTTACCTCCTTTGTTTAAGCTATCTTACGATTTCTTACCTTCTTTTCTTCTAACGATTTCATCAGAATACTTAACACCTTTACCTTTATAAGGTTCAGGTTCTCTATTTGATCTAATTTCAGCAGCAACTTGTCCTACAACGTCCTTTTCAATTCCTTCGATATGAATAGTTGTATTCTTTTCTACTGTCATTTTTATTCCTGAAACTGCATCAATTATAACTGGATGAGAGAACCCTAGAGCCATCTCTAAACCGTTATTCTTTTCTGCTGCTCTGTAACCAACACCTACTAGATTAAGAGTTTTCTTAAATCCTTCAGTAACACCTACTACCATGTTGTTGATTAAAGCTCTTGTAGTTCCATGTATTGCTCTCATAGTTGGAAGATCGTTTGGTCTTTCAACTGTTAAGATATCATTCTCTAATTTGATTGTTAAATCATTTGAGAACTCTTTTGTTAAAGTACCTTTTGGTCCTTTTACAGTAACAACATTGTTGTTAACTATAATTTCGACACCAGTAGGTACATTAATAAGTTTATTTCCTACTCTTGACATTGAATGTTCCCTCCTAAGTATCTATTACCAAACAAATGCTAGGATTTCTCCACCCATGTTCTCTCTTCTTGCTACTTTATCAGTAACTAAACCTTTAGAAGTTGAAACAATAGCGATTCCTAATCCAGACAGCACTCTTGGCATATCCTCTACAGCTGAGTATACTCTTCTTCCTGGAGTAGAGATTCTCTTAATTCCTTTGATTACTCTTTCTTTTCCAGAATATTTTAAGTAAACTCTTATATTCTTTTTGTTCCCATCAGTTATAGTTTTAAAGTTAGAAATGAATCCTTCTTCTTTAAGTATTTCTGCAACTTTCTCTTTTAAGTTAGAATGTGGCATATCTACTTTTTCGTGCATAACTGCGTTAGCATTTCTGATTCTTGTTAACATATCAGCAATTGGATCTGTTAAAAACATTATGCAATCCTCCTTCTTTTCAATTTACCAAGATGACTTCTTAACACCAGGTACTAAACCTGCTCCTGCTAATTGTCTAAATTTAATTCTTGAGATCCCGAACTCTCTCATGAATCCTCTTGGTCTTCCGTCTAATTGACATCTATTTTTTTGTCTAACTGGTGAAGAGTTTTTTGGAAGTTTGTCTAATTCAAACATAGCTTCCATGTCTCCAGCAGCAACTCTTTTCTTTAATTCTGCTCTTTTAGCAGCAAATTTTTCACAAAGAGCATCTCTCTTAGCATCTCTTGCGATCATTGATTTCTTTGCCATTTATTAACTACCCTCCTCAACTATTACTTTTTGAAAGGCATTCCAAATGCCTTAAGTAAAGCTCTTCCTTCTTCATCTGTTTTTGCTGAAGAAACTATAGTTATTGACATACCAAACATTTTATCAACTTTATCGATTTCGATTTCAGGGAAAACTAATTGATCTCTTAAACCTAAAGAGTAATTTCCTCTTCCATCAAATGCGTTTGCTGATACTCCTTCGAAGTCTCTAACTCTAGGAAGAACAACATTTACTAATCTATCTAAGAAGTCATACATTTTCTCTTTTCTTAGAGTTACTTTAGCACCAATTGGCATTCCTTCTCTTAATTTGAATCCAGCTTCAGATTTTTTAGCTTTCTTAATAACTGGCTTCTGTCCTGCTATGATAGTTAAATCAGCAGCAGCAGTATCAATTATTTTAACATTTTGAGTTGCTTCTCCAACTCCCATGTTAACTATAATTTTTTCTAACTTTGGACATTGCATAATGTTTTTTATATTCAATTCTTTTGTTAAAGTTTGAACTATTGTATCATTATATAATTTATGATATCTAGAAACGTATTTATTAGACACTTACGTTTTCCTCCTCTCTTATAAAGCTTCACCAGATACTTTAGAGTATCTTACTTTTTTACCATCTACAATTTTATACCCAACTCTTGTTGGTTTTCCAGCTTTCTCGTCAAATAACATAACTTTTGAAGAGAATATAGCAGCTGGTTTAGTAACTATTCCACCTTGTGGATTAGCTTGGTTTGGTTTAACATGCTTTGTAACCATGTTAATTCCTTCAACTATTACTTTACCTTTGTTTGGGAATACTTTTACAATAGCCCCAGTCTTTCCTTTATCTTTTCCAGATATTACATAAACTGTATCGCCAGTTTTTACATGTAATGAATCTGGTATGAACTTCACCTTAGGTTTAGCCACGATATTTAGCCTCCTCTCTCAATTATATTACTTCTGGAGCAAGAGACACTATTTTCATAAAGTCTTTAGCTCTTAATTCTCTAGCTACAGGGCCAAATATTCTTGTTGCTTTTGGCTCTTTATTATTTCCAATTATTACCGCAGAATTATCATCAAACTTAATATAAGATCCATCTTCTCTTCTAAGTTCTTTTCTAGTTCTTACGATAACTGCTTTTACAACGTCACCTTTTTTAACGTTACCTGCAGGAATTGCTTCCTTAACAGATGCTACAACTATGTCACCAATTCTTCCGAATCTTCTTCTAGATCCTCCAAGAACTCTTATTACCATAAGTTTTTTAGCTCCAGAGTTATCAGCAACATTAAGGATAGTTTGTTGTTGTACCATTAAAATATCCTCCTCTCAATCTACGATTGAAATTATTTAGTTTTTTGTAATACCTCTACTAGTCTCCAATTCTTATCTTTCGATAATGGTCTAGTTTCCATAATTCTTACTTTATCACCAGTTTGAGCAACATTATTTTCATCATGTGCTTTAAACTTGATAGTTTTCTTAACTCTTTTTTTGTACATTGGGTGTAATACCATTGTTTCAATTGCAACAACGATAGTTTTTTCCATTTTATCAGAAACAACTACACCGTCTCTTAACTTTCTTTCGTTTCTCAAGACTCTAACCTCCTCTTTCTATATGAGATTATCTTTCATTTAGAATTGTATTAATTCTAGCTATCTCTCTTCTAACTTCTCTAATTTTAGCAGTGTTAGTCAATTGACCTAATGAAAGTTGGAACTTCAAGTTGAATAATTCTTCTTTAAGTTCTTTACATTTAACAACTAGATTTTCAGTTGTTATTTCTCTGATTTCTATAGCTCTCATTAGTTTTCACCACCATTCTCTTTTTTAACAAATTTACAATTGATAGGAAGTTTCATAGTAGCCTTTCTCATAGCTGCTTTAGCCTTCTCTTCAGTTACACCTGATACTTCGAAAAGCATTCTTCCAGGTTTAACAACAGCAACCCAACCTTCAACATTTCCTTTACCTTTACCCATTCTAACTCCAATAGGTCTTTTTGTAATTGGCTTATCTGGGAATATTCTAATGAAAATCTTACCTTCTCTTTTGAATGTTCTGTTAATAGCTATTCTACAAGACTCTATTTGTCTGTTAGTAATCCAAGATGGCTCTAAAGCTTGTAATCCATAGTCACCAAATGCTACAGTATTACCTTTAAGAGCTTTACCTTTTAATCTTCCTCTAAACATTTTTTTATGTTTTGTTCTTTTTGGCATTAACATGATTAAGCTTCCCCTCCTTCCTTCTTCTTCTTAGTTGGAAGTACTTCACCGTGGAATATCCATACTTTTACTCCAAGTGCACCGTATGTTGTATGAGCAGTAGATGTTGCATAATCGATATTAGCTCTTAATGTATGTAGAGGAACTTTACCTTCAACTACCCACTCTGCTCTTGCGATTTCCGCACCATTTAATCTTCCTGAAACCATAACTTTAATACCTTTAGCTCCAGATTTCATAGCTCTCATAACAGCTTGACTCATAGCTCTTTTAAAAGCAACTCTCTTCTCTATAGAAGTTGAGATGTTTTCAGCTACAAGAACTGCATCTTTGTTGAAGTCTTTCACTTCTTGTACTTTAACAGTAACTTTCTTACTTGTTAAAGCTTCTAACTTAACTCTTAAGTTTTCTATTTCAGCACCTTTTCTTCCGATGATGATTCCAGCTTTTGCAGTGTATATTATAACAACTACATTAGTAGGAGATGTTCTTTCAATCTTAGTTTTTGAAATTCCAGCATGGAAATATGTTTTCTTAACAAGATCTCTGATCAATACATCCTCATGGAAGTACTTAGCGTATTCCTTTTTGTCTGCATACCAATTAGAATCCCAAGTTCTTGTAATTCCAAGTCTTAGGCCTCTAGGGTCTACTTTTTGTCCCACAGTCTTACCTCCTTAAAACTACATTTCTGATACTACTACCACAATGTGTGCCGTAGGTTTTCTGATTATATCAGCTCTACCCATTGCTCTAGGACTTACTCTTTTAAGATCTGCCCCTTCATTTATCATTATAGTAGATATTACTAATTTCTCTTCATCCATTTTAAAGTTATTAGATGCATTTGCAATTGCAGATGCTAATGTCTTCTTAATGAATCTAGCTGCTTTTTTGTTAGTAAACTCAAGTATATCTAACGCTTGTAAAGCTGATTTACCTCTCACTAAGTCAGCTACTAGTCTAGCCTTTCTTGGAGACAATCTTACGAATCTAGTTATTGCTCTAGCTTCCACTAGTCCAACCTCCTTTATAAGTTATAAA
>CAMTIW010000035.1 GCA_947072665.1 uncultured Fusobacteriaceae bacterium
TTTTAATATTAATAGATTTATTGTCCATGAGTTTAGTTTTTGAAATAAGAGTGTTAAGCTCTTCTTTATTAAGGTAAGGCATGGCAATAATGATAGTATCAATATTTAAGTCAGATAATTTTTTAGATAAGGTAGAATAAGGAATTACTTTTATTTCATTTATGTAGGTTCCAATTTTCTTTTTATCATCATCAACAAATGCCACAATATCATAAGGAAAATTATTATTTTGAAGTGCTTCCCTTGATAAGTTAACACCTGCTTCTCCAGCTCCATAAACAATAGTTTTCTTTCTATTTATCATGGGATTACGATGAATAACATAATTTCTCTCCAATCTAAATACCAACCTATTTCCAAGTTGAATTATTATCGAAAGAAAAAATATAAGAAAAATAACGGATCTTGAAAAAGATTCTTTAAATAAAGAATAGTAAGATAAAAGTGCTATAAAAGAAATCATATTTACTAAAATAATCTTTATTACATCAGAAAAATTCGTATATCTCCAGCTCTTTGCACCTAGTTTATTCCATATATAGAAAATAAAAAAGACACTTGCGTAAACAAAAAAATAACTTAAATTAATATGATTTACAAAATCACTTTCATACCTTACTATAACTGCTATTACAGTAGAAAAAAATATCGAAAATATATCCAGCGACATCTTCACAATATTTCTTTTATTGGAAAACAATTCTTTAACTACATTACTCTCCACTTCTTCTCCCCCTAATCATTTTTAACTTATATTAAACTATAATAAAACAGTTTATTTAATATTTTAAATTTCAAAACTTTTCTACGTTTTATATTATACTATTTTTAACTATTAAATTCTACTTTTTTTTCTTTTATTTTGCTTTTTGTTCTTCTTTTACTCTATTATCGATTAATTATAGTTAAAAATACGTATAAAAAAAGTTTACTAACCTAATAAAATACTAGCTTAGTAAACTTTAATAAGTAATAATTTTTGTAATATAAATACTCTTAATTTTTTAACTTCTAAAAATATTTACTATACTTTCAGTGAAAATAATTATTCTTTTTCCTCCTAATGCTTTATAAACAAAAATCATATCTAAATCTATTAAATTATATATGGTACTTTTACTCATACTGGTATATTTCGCTAATTCTTTTACATTTGTTAAATTTCCTAATTTTTTTATAGCTTCATTAACTAATTTTCTTTCCATATTATTTTTTGCAACTAAGCTATCTAACTCTTCTTTAGTAAACATATCTTGCATTAGGGGTCCTTTTTTCATTCTTTCCTCCTCTTACTTATACTTAATAAAAAATATTTATATTGGCCAAGTTATAAAAAACATACACCTCTGTATTATTATACTTCATTTTACATTTAATTCTTGTTTTATTTATACATATAAAAATATTTATTTCCATAGTTTCCTATCTTTACATTGCTTCCACCTTTTTTCTTATTGGGTATGATAATATATATGTATCAGCTGATTGTGTAGTTTGGCAAATAACATTATCTTAATTTGTAAAATGGAGGTAAAATATGACAAACGGTGAAAAGGTTCTTATAGTTAAATCTTTAGTTGAGAAATTTACGAAATCTGTAGAGAGAGAATTAGGGGTAAAGAAAGAAATTTCTGATGATAAAGCAACTCTTGAACAAATTCAAGAAATGAATAGTGCTAACACTGCTATACCTACTGATTCAGGTTATGTTTCTTATGAGGAATGGATCGCTAGTATAAATAAAGAAATTACTAGTGGCATAAACTCACTCGCAAAAATAGGTGAACAAAAAGTTGAAATAGAGGCTCTTCAATATTATATAGATAATACTTCTGTATAATGAAATATTTCATTAGTCTATTAAAACTTATTCTACGTCTTTTGCGAGACATTTTTTAATCTAGGAGGTAATGGGTCACTTTTAAAAAGTGACCTTTTTATCTTTTAAAGGGGGATAAAAATGACAAATACTCGTTCAATTTCATATGTGAAAATGGTGAATCATTTATTTTCGCATAGAAAAGATTTAAAATTGACACAAAAAGATATTGCCATAAAATTAAAAACTACTCAAAAAAAGATTAGTGATTTTGAAAATTGCGTTCAAGAACTTAATATCTGTGATATTTTTTTACTTTGTTACTTATTAAAACATGACCCAAAAGAATTTATGGAAAAATACCTCGATTCATTTTTTATTGAGTATAAAGAAATAATTAGAAAATTAATTTAAATAAAAATACTAATGTCAAATTAATTTTGATATTAGTATTTTTTTCCACATCTTTTTATTTTATTTTTATTTTAATCACTTCATTAGTATCACACTATTTTCTATAAAATAATTCAACTACTTAACTAGTTAACTAGTTTTTAAAAATATTTACTATGCTCTCTGTTAAAATAATCATTTTCCTAGTTTTTGGTTTTATATATACAAGGATAAGTCCTTTTCTTATCCATTCATATACCATGCTTTCACTTACTCCAAGATATCTAGCTAATTCTTGTACATTTGTAAGATTTCCTAACCTATTTACAATTCCGTCAATAATAGTTTTTTCAAATCTTTCATTATCTCTTAAACTAACGCTTGGAACTCCTCTTACCATTTTTTCTCCTATAGTTATATTAAAAAATAAATATAAATATATGCAGTTTTATAGAAAATTAAGTCTGTTTTTAAAATTATAACATATGATACTTAATATTCAATTTTAGTATTAATATCAAACTAAAAAAAATCCAATAGATTCTTTATTTCATCTATTGGATTTTTTTTAGTTATTTTTTCCATTCTTCTATTTCATCTAAAAGATTATTCATATTACAGGCTGTATCTTGAGTAGTTTTAATGCCATTATATGAGCTTCTATACGTATCCCAAGTTTTAATTGTTTTACTTCTGAAAACACTTTCAAAATATCCATCTTCAAGCAATGATTTTGTTGAAAATCTAGTAGCTATTTCTTCCTTTTCTTTAGCTGTCAAACTTGAAACATTTTTAACAGTAACAGCTTCCAAATCTTTGGCAAAAAATATGACTTCTATTGGAACCATTTTTACTTTAGATATCTTTATAGTGGAGAAGTTAAACATTTTAATCATACAATTTTTTTTATTAATTTTTTCTGGAGTTCTTAAAAAAAAACAATCATCAGTATCAGTGACATAATAAATTTTCTTTATTAATTTTGAAAGAATATAATCTCTTTTAGCCTCTCCACTCTTTAAATATAATCCAATTATTTCTTCTATTTTTTTACGAATATTTGCAGGAGTACATTCAAAAATATCTTTTGTATACTCATTTATCCACTTAGTTGTGACATCTCCACCTATAATTTTTACTGTCGTCATTATTTTATATTTTAATATCTGTTGTGTTATATATGGAATTAATGTATCTTTATCACTAGTTCCTTCCATTATAAAAAGAATTATTCCACCATTCATATTATAACACCAACTGCTTTATAAACACTTCTAAAGCAGGAATATTTAATAATAGTGGTTCTATATTTTCTTCACTCCATAAAACTTGTGATTTTAAATACTTTTGTCTTATATTTGTACTATTTGATACTCCTTTCATAAAAGTATATATAACATTCCCTTCAGATTGAGTTGCTATAATTATGGAATCTTTATTTAATCTTTCCATGGGTAAAAGATTATGTCCTGTGAATACTAATTGACCTTTTGCTAATGGATATATTTTCTCTAATAATATCCCTAACAAATATTCGAAAATATGCACATCTAATTCATCTATAAAAACTGTTGCTTTTTCATTTTTTATATAAAAAATTAAAACTGATAATAAAGATATTAACTTTATTGTCCCAGTAGATTCACAAATTAAAGGTATCTTTTGATTATTCTTTTCTACAAATAACTTTATTTCTATTTTTTCTCCACCATCTTCATATGTACCAATATTTTTATCATCTAATATAAATTTAGAGTTAGGAATAATAATTGATAATAAATTTCCAATTTCTTTTGAAAGATTAATTAAAATATCGGCTTGAGTTTTATTATATATAGAATGTTTATTAGAATATTCTAAATTAACAATTCCATTATCTGTATTATACATTAAAGGTATTATCAATGTATCTCTATATAAAGATTGATCTTTTAGAGTTAATAATACAATATCATTAATTATTTGGGAAACTTCCTTTAAATGTAAGATAAAATTTCTAAGATTTTTATTAGTTGATAAAGATAATTTATTTTCATTATGAAATTCACCTAAAATATAAATTTGAAATAAAAAACTATAAAATTTATCAAAATTTTTAAGGGCTGCTTTATAATTAATTTTTTTCAAACTATCTTCTATCAAATTATTTGATATTTTTGAATTTTTACTTAAATATATTTCTGGAATTATCATTTCTTCTGAATTAATAACTTTAGCAAGAGTAACAAATTTCTTTCGAGTATTATTTTCCTTATAACTAATTTCTTCCTTAGAAATGAATAGTTTATTATTTTTATCTTTTTTAAATTCTAGCATCAAATTATAATCATAATTATTACAATTTAATACTACTTCTATCACCATAAATTTTTTTTCTATTGTCATGTAAGATAATATTCTTTCATGAAAATCATCACTTATAAAATCAGGAAAAGAAGTGCTTCTTTTTTCAAAATAAAAATATCTTTTAAATATTCCTATTGCTTCTATAATAGATGTTTTTCCTGTTCCATTGGGTCCATAAATTCCAGACATATTATTTTTAAAATCTATTGTACTTTTTTTTATATTCTTAAAATTCTCTAGTTTTATCTGTTTTATATTCATAATTACAACTCCTTTGCAATTTTATGTTTTTTTAATTGTATTATAGCATTTTTTTTCACAAAATAATATTATTATATTAATTTATATTTTTTTTTATCATTATAAAACATTTTTTTAATTTAAAATATAATTTGAATTCAGTTTTATTTTTTAACAAAATAATATATTTCATTATAGTTATAATTTTTGATAAAAAAAATCCAACAGATTCTTTATTTCATCTGTTGGATTTTTTTAGTTATTTTTTTCAATCTTTATTTCATAACCTAAAGCACTCAATATTTTGGCTACTTCTTTCCCTGTTAAAGTACCACGACTAAATTTATTTGCTAAACTATTGGCAGTTAAATGACACTCATACTTATCCTTTAGTATTTCTGCCAATTTTTCATAGGTGACTCCTTCTTTTGCTTTAACTCCTTTTAATTCCTTTAAAAAATCCGTCATTTTTCCTCCTTATTGAATTTGCAATCTAAATCCATAAGAATTGGCAATTTCATCAAGACTATTCTCATGTTTTTTTGTGTCGTTTATTAGTATCTTTTTTAGTTCGGGATAAAAACTTATCCTATCTCTATCATAGATTAAAGTTAAATATTCTGCTGAAAAATCTAACATTTTTAAAAAAGTTACTAAAATCTCTTCATCACCATTGGGGAGTTTTTTCCCATCTAATTGAACCTTATAATCAAACATAGCTCTCTCCTTTCTTAGTTAAATAGTTATCAATTAATTTAGCATTATTTTTTCCACTTAAACTGGCTTTTACAACTGTTTCTGGTCCAGAAACTAAATCTCCCGCATAGAAATATCCATTTTCATTGCTTATACTATTTTTCTCCAATAATTCTAAGCTAAATTCTGAAGTTTGACTTACTGCTATTATAACATTATTACAAGAATATAAAAACTGTGAATTTTTTATATTTTGTAATTTATTATTATCATCATAATAAGTTCTCTCTAAAATAATTCCTTCTGGAACTATTTTTACAGGAGATACAAATGTTAAAAATTTAACTCCGTCTCCTAATGAATCTTCTATTTCTACTTTTGTAGCTGGAGAGCTTTCTATATCTCTTCTATATGCTATAACTACATCATTACCTTGTCTTTTTGCAGTTCTTGCTGCATCCATAGCAACATTCCCAGCACCGATTACAACAACTTTTTTATTTTTACCAAAATTAATATTATTTTTTAAATAATCAATAGCATATGAAACATGCTCTAGTTCCATCCCTTCTATCTTCAACTCTTTTGGAGTCCATGTTCCAGTAGAAATTAAAACTGCATCATAAGTGTTTTTTAATTCAGATATTTTTTCAATATTAAATGAAGTATTATTTACAAACTTATAACTATCATTTATTTTTTTTTCTAATAAATCAATGTTAGTTTTAGCTAACCTAAACTCTGGAATACCATATCTAAACATTCCACCAATTTTTTCATTGTTATCATATACAGTTACATCATAACCATTATTAGCTAAATTAAATGCTCCTGCTAAACCAGCTGAACCACTACCTATTACTGCTATTTTTTTATTTTTATTTTTATTTTTATTTTTATTTTTATTTTCAACTGTTTTTTCTTCATTTTCTTCTAAATATTTTTTCATTAAAAAATTTTCTATTTTAGGAAAATCTACAGATTTACCTTTTATACCTCTTATGCAACTTCCCATACATTGACTCTCAAAAGAACAAACTAAAGAACAAATTAAAGACATTGGATTATTTTCAAATAAAATCTCTCCAGCTTTTTCATACTCCTTATTTTGAAACAATGTAATAATTTCAGGTATTGGAGTATTTATTGGGCAACCATTTTTACAAGGAGAATTCTTACATTTTAAACATCTATTACTTTCTTCTTGTAGTATTTTTTCTATTTCTTTCATTTTTAATTTTGTTCTCCTATTTTTCTTTTTTAATATTAAAAGCTCAAGAGTTTAAACTTGAGCTTTTAACTTTTATTATTTATATTTTATTATTTTAGTTAAAAAGTAACTTTTTCACCATAGTATATTGCCATAAGAAGTTTTTTCATCTCTTCCACAGTAATTGTTCTTGGATTTGTACCTGTACATGGATCAGCTACAGCAGTTATTGCTAAGTCATCTAATTTAGATAGGAATAATGTTTCATCTATTCCATACTCTTTTAAAGAATGTGGCATATTCATAGCAGTTCTTAAACTTTTTACATACTCTACTAATGAACTAACTAATTCTTTATCTGTAGTTCCTGATAATTTTAATGTTCTAGCTATATCAGCATAGTCTTTTTCTGCAACTTTTGCATTAAATTCTATTGCGTATGATAAGTATATTGCATTAGCCATTCCATGAGCCACATTTAAGATTTTTCCTGTTTTATGAGCCATAGAGTGAATGATTCCTAGTATTGCATTTGAGAAAGCCATTCCAGCTAAGTTTTGAGCTATATGCATATCTTTTCTAGCTTGATCTACTCCATTATATGAATTGATTAAGTTTTTACCTATTAATTCAATAGCTTTCATTGATAATGCATCTGTATATGGACTTCTCATTGTTGAAGGATAAGCTTCTATTGCATGAGTTAAAGCATCCATTCCAGTATTAGCTACTAATGCTTTTGGCATTGTTTGTACTAATGTTGTATCTATTATAGCTACATCTGGAGTGATGTTATAGTCAGCTATTGGATATTTAATTCCTGTTTTTTCATCTGTTATTACTGAGAATGAAGTTACTTCTGTTGCTGTACCACTTGTTGTTGGAACTGCATAGAATTTTGCTTTTTGTCTTAATTCTGGTAAATTAAATGGTTTAGCTGCTTCTTCAAATGTAAATTCTGGATATTCATAAAAAATCCACATTGCTTTTGCTGCATCTATTGGAGAACCTCCACCTACACCTACTATAGTATCTGGTTTGAAATCTGCCATTTCTTTTACACCTTTCATAACAGTTTCAACTGTTGGATCGTTTTCTACTCCTACGAAAAATTTAACTTCCATATTAGCTTCTTTTAAATAATTTTCAACTTTAGCTGCAGTACCATCTTTAACTAATCTTTCAGAACCGATTACTACAAAAGCTCTCTTTCCTTTTACTTCTTTTAAATATGATAATGCACCATCTCCAAAAAATACATCTCTCGGTATTGTAAATCTTTGCATTTTTATTCCTCCTGTAATTCACTTTATTATTCCTTGATAAAAATAGTATAACCTAATTCTTAAATCATGTCAAGAATTTTTGTTCTATAACAAAACAATGTGTATCATTATTGTTGTCATTTGAGATAACATCTTGTCATATATGATAAGAATGTATTATTTTTGATAATAAAAAAATAAAAAAAATCTAATAACAATTAAGTTAATAGATTTTTTTCAAGCATAATATCAAGTATTACTTTATCTGTAGTTTTCATTCCTAGTTTTGAAACCTTTCCTAAATTTTTAATAGTTTCTTCTGGAGTA
Source organism: uncultured Fusobacteriaceae bacterium (assembly GCA_947072665.1). Classification (GTDB taxonomy): domain Bacteria; phylum Fusobacteriota; class Fusobacteriia; order Fusobacteriales; family Fusobacteriaceae; genus JAGNZR01. Next base: position 8,297 of record CAMTIW010000035.1, read on the forward strand.
GAAGCACATATTCCATTACTTTCAGGAATTACTATATCAGAATAAGCTAAATAAGCACTCATTACAGCTGCATTACTTGCAGTTGCAAGTTTCAAAGTACAACCAATTTTCCCTCCATCACATATCATTCCAGTGAGATTTGCAATCATATTAATAATTGCTTTTCCTATTTGTTCTACACTTCCATTCATCAAATAAACCATTGCACTGGAAGCACTTGTTGCTGCAGCAACACCACATCCACATGTTGCAGAGAGCTTCCCTGAAAATTGTTTAATATAAACATTTAAAGTATGAGCTAACGCTAATGCTTTCAAAAGTTTAATTTTTTCAGCTTTTATATACTCTGAAAATTCTACAACTGGAATAATAGTGGTAAGCCCATGGTTTCCACTCCCAGCACTACTCATGGCAGAATAGGGACAACCAGACATTCTACTTTCTGTTGCACTTGCTATTTTCACCATTATTCGACTTAACAATGTATCGCCTAATACATTACTTTTTGTAAGCTCTTCTAATCTATGTGCTATCCCTAATCCATTCTTGTTATTCCCTGATAATCCAAAATCTGATAAAACTGTATTCATCACCACTCCATCATATAGAAATAAAAGTTCATCATTTGTACAATTTTCTATAAGATCAACTATTTCAATTATTTTTAAATTTGATAATTCTTCATATAGATTATTTTTCATGATAGAAAGTTCTTTTTGCTCACTCAATAAAACCCCATTTCGCTCTGTAAGAACAATATTATCATGAGAATTTTTGATAATACATTTCCCACTAGCTTCATTAGTTTCAACATTAGCCTGAATATATAGTACATCTTTTGAACTATCAATGGTTATAGAAACAAAATTATTTTCAACTAATTCAATTGCTTTCTTAGAAATTTCATCTGTTATTTTATTAAAAAGTTGAAGTTTTTCTTCTGGATTTGATAATAAAGCACCTAAAGCAGCAGCATATTTTAATCCCACACGTTCAAATCCAGGAATTCCAACAGCCATTCCATTTTTATATATACCTGGATTTATAGTAATATTTATTTTTTTTATAATTCCACCTGCTATTTTTTTAGCACTGGCAGCAGCTAATGCTACTGCCACAGGTTCAGTACATCCCAAAGCGGGAACAACTTCTTGATGTAAAAGCTTAAGTAAGTCTAATTTATTCATTATACCACCCTCCCCTATGAAATATCATTCAATATATTTTCTTTTTTTAGCCAATTTGGTCCCTCCACAACTCTAGAAACCATCATAGAAGCAATTGTATCTCCAGATGCATTTAAACATGTAGCCATTGGGTCAACTAAAAATCCTAGTGTTGCAACAATTGGAAATGCTTCAGGTGGAAATCCGAATAAACTCACAATTAACATCTCACCAACAAGTCCACCACCAGGAGCTCCTGATAATACAAATGCACTAAGGATAGATACAATTAATGCCATGAAATAAGTATCTATCCCTGCAAACTCAAGATCAAATATACCAAATAGAAAACTTATTTTTAAAATAGATGAAATAACAGAACCATCCATATGCATTGTTGCACCCATAGGCAATACTATTTCATATACATCTTTTGGAACTCCTATCTCTTCACATGCCTTCATATTTATAGGTAATGTTGCAACCGAACTTTGTGTTGCAAAAGCTGTAAGAGCTGGAGCCAATATATTTTTTAACATTCTACTTACACCCTCTTTTCCACCAGCAAGATAAGCATAAGATGGAAATGCTATTAGAACATATAAGATACAAGTTGGATAATATATCAACATTGCTCTTCCATAATCTCCTAATAATTTAGGTCCAAATTCTCCAATTAAACTTGCAAAATATGCACCTAAACCTAATGGAGCTAATTTCATTATTAGTTCAACAAGTTTCATAATAATATTATTTAAATTATTCAATAATTTTCCAACTGAACTTTCTTCTCCCCCACAAATAGAAACACTAAAACCAAAACCAATAGAAGCAATAATAATAGGGAGCATATTTTTACGACTAAGTAATCCACTAAAATCATTAACTGTTAAAGAATTTACAATGAGGTTTGCAGCACTAGTTGGAATCCCCATATCACAACTATTTAATACAATTTTTGCCCCCACTGCTGGTGGGAAAATATTTACAACTACGAAAATTAAAATAGCTGCTACTATACCTGTTCCAATAAAAATTATCATCAAACTTCCTAAAATTTTTCCTAACCTTTTCATATTCATCATATTTCCTACTGCTGTTGAGATAGATATAAAAACCATTGGAACAACAATTGTAAACATCAAATTAAGAAAAATATCACCTATTGGTGCGAGAATCATAGCATCTTTCTCAAATTTAATACCAATAATACTACCTACAATAATTCCTAGCAAAAGTAAAATTGAACTTCCATAATTTTTCCAAAATTTAGACTTCCACATTTATCAATCCCCTCCATCAATTTATAATTTGTCAACAGCTTTCTTTAATTGCTCCAGTGCTTGTTTTAAAATAGAAATTGGACAAGCAACATTTAATCTCATAAATCCATCTAATTCTTTATCAAATGCTATACCACTGCTCAAACCAAGTTTTGCTTTTTTTACCATAAATTCATCTAACTTTTCATTACTAAGATTTAGTTCTTGACAATCAAGCCACATTAAATATGTTGCATCAGGTATGAAAGTTTTAATTTTAGGAATATATTTTTTACAATATTCAACTACAAATTTAAAATTGTTATCAATATATGGTAATAATTGTTCTAGCCATTCTTCCCCTTCATTATAAGCAACTTCCATTGCTACAGAACTAAAAGAATTATTACGGTGAATATCTTTTGCATACCACCATTTATCAAACTCTGATTTTAATTTATTATTTGGAAAAACAACAGTGCAAGCTTGTAACCCCGCTAAATTAAATGTTTTAGTAGCTGAAAAACAACTTATAACTGTATTTTTAGCTAATTCATTTACAGATGCTGTGGGAATAAATTTTTTATTATTAAAAATTAAATCTGAATGTATCTCATCACTTATTAGTATTACATTATATTTAGCACAAAAATTTACAATTCTTTCAACTTCGTTTTTTTCCCATACAATACCTAAAGGATTATGAGGATTGCAAAATAAAAACATAGAAGCTAGTTTTAATTTATTTTCGAAATCATCCCAATCAATACACCATTTCCCATCTTTTTTTATAAGGTTATTTTTTAATATGGAGTTTCCTGAATTTTCAACTATTTCAAAAAATTCACCATATATTGGTGGTTGTATAAGAATTTTACTTCCATTTTCACACCAAATTTCAGCCATAATAGTCATAGCGGGAACAACACCTATAGAGAAAGAACATAAAGATTCATCTATATCCCAATTATTTCTACGTTTTTTCCAATCACACCCTGCTTTAAAGTAACTATCAGGCCTTGAAACATACCCATATATTCCTTCTTCTGCTTTTTGTTTTAAAGATTTTATAATTGGTTCTGCAGTTTTAAAATCCATATCTGCGATCCAAAGAGGTATTAAATCTTCTGTACCAAACTTTTTTAATCTTTCATCATACTTTGCACATCTAGTATTTAATCTTGGAATAATTTCATCAAAATTATATTTCATTTTCTAGCTCTCAACTCCCTTTATAAATATATCTAGATATTAACACAGAAATATATAGTTGTAAAATTGAAAGTTATGATATATAATATAGAAAAAAATTGTATTTTAGAACATATTTTTTTCATCTGGAGTTGAAATGAATAATAATGATGTAATAGCATTCTCGGAAGTTGTAAAACAAGGAAGTTTTTCTAAAGCTGCTCAAAAACTTTTTATTACACAATCTACTTTAAGTTCAAGAATCAAAAATCTTGAGCTCAAAGTGGATTGTAAACTTTTTTATAGAAAAAAGGGAATAAGATATGTTGAACTAACTAAAGCAGGAAAAGATTTTTTAAATTTAATTGATCGTTGGAATAAACTTTTAGCTGAAATGTCTAATATTAAATGTGAAATTTCAAACATTTCTTTTGTAGTTTCAGCTTTAAATAGTATTAGTACCTCACTCCTTCCACAAGTTTTTTTAAAATTTATCCAACAAAATAATGAAGTTTTTTTGAAAACCGAAGATTTATCAAGCTATGCCTCTTATGATGCAATTGAAAATAAGACTGTTGATTTTTCTATAGTTGTGGATCAAAGATATTCCTTAGATGTTTCTTGCAACCCACTATTTTCTGAAGAAATGGTAATAATTTCAAATATAAATTCAACGTTCCCTGACACAGTAGATATTTCAGACTTTAACATTTCTAAATTAATCTATTGTCCTTGGTTTTTAGAGTTTGAACAATGGTGCCAAAGTTTTTTTGATAAAAATTTTAAGCCATATATTCAAATCCAAATAATAAATCAAATACCTTCCATACTAGCTAATAAAGAATGTTGGAGTATTGTACCAAATACAGTTGCTCAATTATTCTTAAAAGACTCAAGTATAAAAATTCATAAATACAATTTTCATATTCCCCATAGAAAAATTTTTTATTTGCATTCAATTGAAAATAGACATGAAAATAATCTTGTAAGTAATTTATTAAATCTTCTAAAATATGAACTTACTCAATTAGAAAAAGAAGGTATTTTAAAATGCGATTTCAAATAAATATTATAACAAAAAAAATCCAACAGATTCTGTTGGTCTTTTTTCATTCTTTTTCCAAAAAACTTATTGAATATTCTAGTGATTTTTTCTCCAATAATTTAAATTCACAGCATCTATCATGTAGAAAAGTACTTTCAATCTCAGTTATTTTTTTATATAATTTTAAACTATAGCTTTCTATTCTAAATTTCATACTATTTATTTCTCTTAATTGCTTTTGAAATAATTCTTTTTCTTTAGTTTCATTAATATCAAAATTAATAATGGCAATTTCTGGAACTGGTATCATATTATTTAAATTTATGGCACCTAGTTTTCCTTTTTTCAAAAGTAAAAAATCTATGCTATCTTTCATTTTTAAATGTTTTTCTTTGGGAGATGTTAAAGGAGCAAAATACTTATGATTTTCTATTTCAAAAATTATTCCTATATAAGGTCTTTTTTCATTCTTATTTTGCGATACTTTTTTATCAAATTTCTTCAAAAAATTAATATATTCTCCTGAAATTTTAATAAGTTTCATTTTTCTCCTCAATATACAAATTAAGGATTGAGAATTAACTCAACCCTTAACTTCTTTTTGAGTTTCTCGCTTACTGGTGGAGATTCACCGCTTTTTTAGTTTCTCGCTTATTGGTGGAGATTCACCGCTTTTTTTAGTTTCTCGCTTATTGGTGGAGATTCACCGCTTTTTTTTTCTTATTATTTATTATATTTCAATTATACATTTTTAATTATGTATTGTCAAGAGAGTATTTCTATATATTCTTTTTCATTAAATACTTAAATATACCACTGAAAATCCATATAATTTTTTAGCTTCATACATAGCTTTATCGGCTATTTTAAAGCTATTTTCTAATTCATCTTTTTCTTCTTTATATGTATAGCCAAAACTTATTGTGGCGTTATACTTTGCTAAAGTTTTTGATTCTTCACAGTTCTTAATAAAATTTTTGATTTTTTCACCATAATTTATATCTTGTTCTAAGATATAAAATTCATCTCCAGATATTCTAAAACAACTTTTTTCTCCAAATGTTTTTAATAAAATTGCTCCCACTTTTATAAGCACGATATCTCCAATAGAATGTCCATATATATCATTTATACTTTTGAAATTATCTAAATCTAAAATAGCAATCATTCCAGATTCATTTTTTTTAGATTCACATACCTCTTTAAATGTATATCTGTTTTGTAGATTCGTTAACACATCATATCTTAATAATTTCCTCATTTTTCTATTGAGCTTTATTTTATAGAAAAATGCTAGAAAAATTACTATTAAACAAATAGCTACAATAATATTAATCAATATATATTTTGTCATTTTATATTTCATACTTAATATATTTTCTTTATCTGAAAATTTTATCTCTGTCCTTAATTGAATTTTATCATATTCAGATATTGTAGAAATAGCCTTATCCAAAATGCTTTTTAAAATAATATTTTTATTATTTAATGCAAAGTTGACAGGTATAACTTCAATTTTTTCTGTTCTAAACTTTTTATTTGTTTTTAAATTAACAAAAAATGTTGTTATTATTCTTCCTACCTCATAATTAATCAAACCTGCTCTTAACTCTTTAACAGAACCATAAGAAACTATATTTGAATGACTAAAATAAAGATTTGCAAGGTCCTCTGATTTTCCATCTTTAATAACTCCAATCTTATCATTAGTTTTATCATCAGAACTCACAAGATACATTGAAATATGATCAATCGGAATTGTAAATATATATTTTTGTTCATTTTTTTTAGTTTTAGACAGTGCTAATATATCTATTTTATTTTTAGAAAAATCATTTAAAATCTTTTCCCATGATATTTTTGGCTTATATTTATTCTCTATTTTTATTCCTGTTATTTTTGAAAGTTTATTGAGATACGTTGGAATAATTCCCATATATCCTTGTTTTTTAATAGAGTACATACTTAAAATAAGGTCATCTTCATATCCTGTTATTAAAGTTTTCATGGTTTTCAGGCTCTCTTTTTCTTCAGGAGTTAGTTTTTTTAAAAATTCATTTCTCTGATAATAAATAGATTTTTTATTTAACAAATTTGATATTTCAGCACTATATTTTTCATCAAGAGCTTTATTAACTAGTGGTAACAGATGCTGGTATTTCTTATTTATACCTATACTAACTGATGGAAGATTGGATATAAATATTTTATTAGGCATCCCATAAGTGGTAAACTCTGAATCTAAATATAATTCATCTTTATAATCATCAATATTTTTAACCTCTACTATTTCTACTTCTATATCCTTTAATTTTAAAAACCTTTTTAAATCATTTAAGTTTGGATCACCACGATAAATATAAATCCTTTGTTTATCTAAGTCTTTATATGAATTTAGTTTTTTTTTAGCTGAAACTACATATAGATTTTCATTAAATATGGGTTTTGAAAAAATTAAATATTTTTCTCTAGAGATTTTTCTATTAACAAGCCCAAGAGCATAAGTTTCTCCTTTGATTAAATTTTTATATGTCCCACTCCAACTATTTTTTACTTCTACAACATCTAATTTTAAATGATTTTTAAACATATCTATAAAAATATCATTTATAGATACGCCATCTATTTTTTCTTGAGCATAAGGTTCATCTTGAATACCTAGATAAAATAAATTATTGCTATCATTACAAAACATAGTAATGCTAATAAAGAAAAAAATAAATATTATTATTTTTTTACTATTTTTGTACAAAGTTATTCTCCTCCTACTATTTTTACAAAAAAAAATGCAGTTAGTAATAACTGCAACTGGCTGCCATTTTAAAGGCCCTTTAGTTTTGTGTCATACAATTTCTTGTATTTTACGAAGTATATAATATTAATATAATCCACTATCATAATTTTCTTAAAAAGAGATTTTTTTTTAAAAATTTACTCTCAAGTCCACAATAATAGTGTTTGCTTTAAGTTTATAATATCACATATGTCACCAAAAGTAAATAAAAGTAGATGAATTCATCAAAACAAAAGATTCTTAACTGAATCACCTTGGGATTGTACAAAAGTTAATAGATTTTTTTTATAGGAATATATATATCAACTACTCCTCCAAATCCATTTTCAAGAGGTATTACAACTTCGTTTCCTATTTCTATAAAATCATCTACAATTTTATAATTATTATTTTCTATAAATTGATATAAAATTTTATAACTTAATTTTATCATATCAAATGTTGATTTATGACGCAATTTCACACATAATTTCTCTTCTAGAAATTCTTCACCTAAAAGATGAAATTCATCAGGAAGCAAAATTCCTATTTTATTTATTGGAATTTCTGAATCACTATCTATATTATTTTTTTTTATTTTTAAGACATAGATAATATCTTTTATATTATTTTTATTCCCTAATTTTTCTAGTTTATCATAAGTTTGTGCAATCTCTTCTTGATCAAAAGGATTCTTAATTTTTATAAAATAAACTCTCATTGATTTTCTAATAACAATTTCAACTTTTTCTTCCAAATTAGATGAAATCTCTTTAAAACAAGATATTTTTTCTTTTATTATATTTCTATTATTTTTTAGTTCTTTTATTTTTTTATCTATATCTACAATTTTTTCTTCTAAAAACTTTATGTTTTTAATAGGTTCTTTAACTTTTGTATAATTTTTTATATCTTCTAAAGAAAAACCAGCTTTTTTTAAAGTAATAATAAAAAATAAATCCCAAATTTGTGAACTAGAATAATATCTATAACCATTATTTGTATCAATATATTCTGGAATCAATATTTCTTTTTTATGGTAAAAAATAAGAGTTTGATTTGAAATATTTGTTATTTTTGCTAACTCAGAAATTTTATATCTATTTTTCATTTTTTCCCCTTGACATTATAGTTAAGTATATAGTTTATAATAACATATACAAGAGTTTATTAATAGAGGAGTATTTATGACAGAAAAAATTACTTTGCAAAATGGATGCGTTAAAAAATTGTTTTTTAAATATGCAATTCCTAGTATATTAGGAATGCTTATTGTTTCTTTACAGATAATGGTTGATGGTTTATTTTTAAATAAGGGAGTTGGACCTCTTGCATTAGCTGCTGTAAATCTAGCTATGCCATTAATAAATTTACTTTTAAGTATATCTCTTATGATATGCATTGGTGGTGGAGTTTTAGCAGGAATATCTTTAGGAAATAGAGAAAAAGAAAAAGCTAAAAGCTTAACTAGTTTAACTTTAATTTTACTTTTATCCACACTCTTAATTATTTCTATTTTTTTACTTTTAAATTTTGAAAAAGTTATAAATCTTTTAGGAACAAACTCTGAGACTTATATTTTTGTAAAAAAATATTTAGCTATATTAATACCAGGGTCTATATTTTTTAGTATGCCTATTTTTACAGAAACTTTTGTTAGAATAAAGGGAAAACCTAACCAAGTATTTATAAGTGGAGCAATCTGTTTTTTTAGTAATATTTTATTAGATTATCTTTTTGTTTTAAAATTAGATATGGGAATGGAAGGAGCAGCAATTGCCTCTTGTTTTGCTAACATGTTTGGAGCATTAGTACTACTTCAATATATAGAGTTTGGACAAATAACTACTACTTTAAAAGAAATTAAAGATATATTTTATAATGGAAGTTCTGAGATGTTAACTACAATATCTAGTGCTATTACAATTTATATTTTTAATATAATAATAATGAAAAATATCGGTGTTTTAGGTATTTCAGCTTTGACAATTGTTTTTTATATAAACTCTATTGTGAATCTCTCTCTCTATGGACTTTCTCAAGCTCTACAGCCTATTATATCATATAACCTTGGAGCTAAAAGATTTGATCAAATAAAAGATGTTTTAAAAATTGCATTAAAATCTGGAGCAGCAATTGGAATAATTACTTTTATCTCTATACATCTATTTGGAGATAAAATAGTTCACTCATTTTCTAACGGGAATAAAGAGTTGGCTAATTTAATAACTAAAGCGATATTTTTCTTTACTTTTGCACATTTATTTTCTTTTATGAATATAATTTCAAGTAGCTTCCATACCTCCATAGAAAAGCCTTTTCAATCGGCTTTTATAGCTTGTGCAAGATCACTTATATTTGTTTTAGCCCCTTTATTTATTTTGCCAATATTTATTGGAGAAATTGGAATTTGGCTAGCTATTCCAATAGCAGAACTTATGTGCCTTGGAATTAGTATTCCTATGATGAAAAATTCTTTAAAAAAACTTTCCTTTTTGAACCTCCCCACACCTAGAGGCAAAGTGTTCTAAAATATTAAATATAGTTCATTTCTCTACAAAGATGAAATGAACTATATTTTTTCCTTAAACGCTTTAGATAATTCTAAACGTTCTATTATATCTTTTCCTGCTAATTCTAAATTATCATTGATTTCCTCTATTTGTTTTAGAAATGCTCTAGAAACAACAGATATAAATTTAAAATTAAGAAGATTGAGTTAAGAGAAAATGAAATTATTAAATACCAAATAACTATCTCATGAACATAATAATCAAGAGCTCCTATAAGATTAACTATTATATTCCTTTTTTCTTCTTTATTTAAATACTTCTTTTAAAGAACTTTCTTTCTGAAAAATTTTTCTTAAAATTTTATTTTTTTCTAACTCTATTCCTGAACTAATTATTATTTCTCTAGCACCAACATTCATATGCTTATAAAATAATCTAAAAATTCTTTAATTTTTTTTGTAATCTCTTTTTTTTCTTTATAAAATTTACACGTTTCAAGTTCATTGGTTAATTTTTAGCACTTGAAAGATGCTTTCCAATATAGCCAACATATATAACATTTTCTGATTCTTCATGAATATATATTCTGTTTCCATTAGGAAGGTTTTTTATATGATTAAACATATAAAGACTATCTCCAGAAGGTGATTTAAACTTTCTATCTGCTTTTAAATTAGGATTATTTCTAACGCTATCAGACTCACTACTATAATTATAATCACTAAGAAGTTTTAATTTTATTTCTAAAGAATATAAAATTATAATCGCATCTTTAAGTACACATTTGTCTAGTTTATCAATTTTTCTAAGGATATCTGTTAAAATGAAGAGATTTTGAATTTAATATCGCAAAATCTACCATAATAATTTCTCCAATTGGATTTCCCATTCATCAAAAAATCCCTCTGGCCAACATTCTATTTTACCATTGGAATCAATTTCTATTTCTTGAATCACTGATATATTATCTTCATCATAATTTTTTGAAAAATAATAAACTTTTATTAAGTTCTGACTTATCACTTTTTCTTTTATAGCAACTCTTATTCCATTTAAAAAATGATCACTATGAGATTTTATAATTAATTGAACTCCAGCTTCAGCTGCTTTAGCACATAATTTGGCTATTTCAACCTGTCCTGCCGGATGTAAATGTGACTCAGGATTTTCTATTATCAATGTATCACCTGGTTTTGATTTTAATATAGCAACTATAATAGGCAAGATATATGTTATTCCAAATCCTACATTTTGAGGTAATATGACTTTTGTTCCATAAGAATATTTTAAAGTTGATGATTGTTGTATCAAATTAGCTTCTGGTTTAACATCTATTCCTTTACTTATTTTTGATAACCATGAAGAAGCATTCTCTAATAATTGAAAACTTGAAGCATTTTCATGCTTTAAAGATTGAATAAAAATATCTTTATTTTTATATTCTGCTAAATAATGAACTGTATATTCACCATTTTTTCCTAAATTTCCTTTTATTATATTTTCTTTGGAATATTTATAAAAAGATTGTGGAATAATTCTATCAGCTGAAAGATATGAGAAATTATTATTCACTAGTAATTCTGAAATTTTTCCTTGGAAACTCAATTTACAGTCTATAGTTTCTTGATCTTTATTTTCTCTAAAATTATTGCAATCAAAATCAACAAGACCATTTTCCAATTCAATTTGAATTAACATTTGGTCTTCAGTAGCATTTTCGTATAAAATATTACTAGCATTTCCAAGATTTAAATAATCTGTATTAATTCTTAAACTACTCAAAAGTACTACCAATAATTCTTCTACTGTAATATTCATTTTTCTACTTAATTCATCCAAAATAATTAATTTATTTTCAAAATTTTGCTTTATTAATAATAAAGTTTGAATTACAGATGATTTCCCACTACTGTTAACACCTGTAAATAAATTAAGATTACTTAGTTTTAAATTAATATCCTTTAAACTTTTAAAATTTTTAACTTTAATTTTCTTATACACCGATAATCTCCTTCAATAATTTTTCTAAATATTCAAATCTTTGAAAAACAGATTTTCTATCATTTGTACCTTTAGTTATAGAATCTTGAAAATCCTGTGTTTTTAATAATTCTTTATACCTACAATGGAGTTCTTTCTTTTTTTTCAATAAAATTTCTTTCTCATTTTTAGATAACTGGCTTAGTGAACTACCCACCACTTAAAATCTAATGATTTTTGAAGTTGGGGGCTTCGT
>CAMTIW010000036.1 GCA_947072665.1 uncultured Fusobacteriaceae bacterium
AAATTAGGGCTAATAAATCAAATATTTTGGGACATTTTCATTTTTCCTTGACACTTTATATTCTAAAAAGATTTTTATAAATAAAAAATTCTCAAATATCCTAACAAACTTTATTTAGGTATTTGAGAATTTTTTTATTTATTAAATTTTAAAATCTCTGCTTCTAGCTCTTCTAAAGCATCTATCACTCTTGGTGTTGGTCTTAATATTTTATTCGAATCTAAAATGAAAATAGCTCCTGTTTTTCCAGCTTTAGTTTCTTTCACAAAGGGGTTACTATTTAAAATATCATCTTTAGTTTTTATAGACATGGCTCCTGCTATGAAATCTGGATTTTCAGTTATTAAATATTCAGGAGAAAGGATAGGTCTTCCACCTACTATTCCATCTGCTATATTTTTTATCCCTAATGTTTTTAAAATCTTTCCTGGTAAAGAAGATGAATTAAAAACCATCATGGGAGAAGTAGAATAAATAAATACACCTTTTTTATTCTCTTTGTTTTTTTCAACTTTATTTTTTATTATACTTAATTTATTCCTATATTCTTCAGAAAGCTCTTTTGCTTCAGTATCCTTTCCAATAATAACACCATAAACTTCTAAATTTTGTAAAATATCTTCAAAAGAACTTCCCATCCCCATTATATAATTCAATTTTCTTTCTTTGAGACTGGATATGATATTTTCAGACATTGCATTTAATATTACTAAATCTGGTTGATATGTTAAAATTTGTTCAATTGATGGTTTTGTTATAGAACCCACACCTGGTAATTTCTTTGTCTTTTCCTCGGGCCATATAGGAGATCTAGCTGTAGTTCCAATTGCTACTATATTATCTTCACCGCCTAATAAATATAGTACTTCCACTGCTGCAGGGTCTAAAATAACAATTTTTTTATATATTTTTTTCTCAATCTTATTACCTCTTTGGTCTACTATATTGTTATCTTCTATTTTTAATGCTAATAGTGATGTCTGTATCAACATAATTAAAATTAAAATACTAATTTTTTTCATTATTCCTCCTAATTCTCTTATATCAAAGGTATCACATAAGGACAGCCATTTTCATCCTCTATTATTTTTGCTCTAAGGTTATATACTTCTTTCAATATATCCACTGTTAAAATATCTTTGGGTAAACCTTGGTATAATATCGCTCCTTCTTTCATTATAATTAATTCATCACAAAATATTGATGCTAAATTTAAATCATGAAGTACTGCAACACTAGTAATTCCATTTTCATCAACTAAATTTTTAACACTGGTCAAAAGTTCCATGGCATGATTTAAATCTAATGAAGAGGTCGGCTCATCTAAAAGTAATATTTTAGGCATTTGTGTCAATGCTCTTGCAAGTAAAACTCTTTGAAACTCTCCACCTGATAAACTAAGTGCAACTCTATCTTTGAATTTATCTAAGTTTAAAGATTTTAAATTTTCACCTACAAGTTTTCTATCATCTTTTGTATAACCATCCCATGAAGATTTCAAATGGGGAAGTCTCCCTAATAAAACAAACTCCTCAACTGACATATCAGCCATTAAATTTGATTTTTGTGGAACTAAAGATATTATTTTAGATAAATTCTTTTTATTTATATTATTTTTATCTATATTCTCTATTAGGATTTCCCCTTGATGAATTTTTAAATATCCTATTATAGTTTTTAATAAAGTTGATTTCCCACACCCATTTGGTCCCAATATTCCTGTTAATTTTCCTTTTTTTATTTTTAATGTTATATTATTCAAAATTTTTTTTTGAGTATATGAAAAATTCAATTCATTTATAACAATTCCCATTATCTATCACCTTTCTTTTTAAATGCTAAATATAGAAAAAATGGAGCTCCAAAAAATGCTGTAACAACTCCTATTGGTATTTCTACAGGCGCTAAAACCATTCTTCCTATGGTGTCACATATTAATAAAAAAAAACCACCTGCTAATGCTGCATTGGGAAGTAATTTTGAATTTGATGGCCCTGTTATCATTCTTATCGCATGTGGAATAATTAATCCTACAAAACCTATCATTCCACTAAAAGCTACTGAAAAAGCAACAACTAAAGCTGATACAGATAAAACTTTTATCTTTAATTTTTGTACATCTACCCCTAAAGAATGTGCTTCTTCATCACCTGATAAAAGAGCGTCTAACTGAGTTCGTTGTAAATAAAAAAATATCATTGAAAATATAAGTGGAAAAATTAACATTAAAACTTTTTTCCAAGTCGCATTTCCTAAATAGCCCATTAACCACATAGTTATTTTAAAAGATTCCTCCCCTATCATATACATAGAAAATGAAGTAAATGCACCTATAAAAGATGACACTGCAATTCCAACTATTAATAATGTAGTAATATTAACTTTTCCATTTTTATTTGAAATTTTAAAAATTATAAAAGTACTCAGTATACATGAAAAAAAAGCCAAAATCCCATACATTAAATCTGGTAGTTTTAAAATATATGCTACAACAGCTCCGAAAGTTGCACTTGCTGCAATTCCAATAATATAAGGGTCAGCTAAGGGATTCTGAAAAACAGCTTGTACCACAACACCACTAGACGATAACATCATTCCAATTAAAATAGCCATAAGTATCCTAGGTAATCTAATCTCATAAATTATAGTTTTTATAAATTCTGGTTCTTTATTCAATGAAAATATTTGTGATAATTCTATTGGAACACTTCCCAGTCCAATAGATAAAATTCCTGTGAATACTATTAGTATAATTAATGCCGTAGATAAATATTTACTCATTTCATACCAGTCCTCCATTAAAATATAATATTTAAATATATATCAATAATTAATCTCACTTATTTTGGAAATTATGTTCTTTTATAGATTATACTACTTCATTATGCAACAAGTCAACAAAAATTAATTATATTAAAATATTTGACTTTAAAACTATTTTAATAGTATAATACTTTCTATCAAGATTAAATTAATTATGGAGGAGTTATGTTTAATAAAAAATTATTATATCTTTCAATTTTAACAGTTTTAACATCTTCTTTTAGTTATGCAAATCCTTATAAAGAAGTCACTCTTAAGGAAACTAAAATAATTTCTACTACTGGTTTTGAGACTGATTTAAAAAATATTGCAAGTAACCCTATCATTATTACTCAAAAAGAAATATCAAATAAAAATTATCAAACAATTGAAGAACTATTATCTGATGTTGCTTCTGTGAATATTATAGAATCTGGCAGAGGTTCTATAATTGATATAAGAGGACAAGGAGACAAAGCAAAGACCAATGTTCAAATTTTAATTGATGGAGTACCCCTTAATCCATTAGATTCATCCATGATATTCTCTTCTCCTGTTAGTTATATTGATATTAATGTAGTTGAAAAAATAGAAATTATTCCTGGTGGTGGAGCTGTCCTCTATGGAAGTGGAACTTCTGGAGGAGTTATTAATATAATAACTAAATCAAATAGAGGTTTTAGAGGAAACATTGGCTATCGTCATGATGAAGAAGGTGGAAATAAATATATTACATCAATTGGTACTTCTTTTGAAAAGATGGATTTTAGCTTAAACTATTCAAAAGACTATGTGAAAGGATATAGAAATTATGCTAAAGCTAATGAGGACTATTTTGATGGGAAAATATTTTATAAAATAAATGAAAAACAAGATATTGCTTTTAAATACTCTAAATTTAAGAATGATAATACCTATCCTGAATATTTAACTAAAAAACAATTAGATAATAACGACAAACAATCAGGATATTCTCATGATGAATATGATGAAAGTAAAACTGATAAATACGAATATTCTCTAATTTATAAGAATAAATTTAGTAATCAATTAGAGTTAAATATTATTGCTTTTTCTCAAAAAACTGAAGTTAATTTAGATTCAAAATCTTATATGCGATATCCTAGCATGTATATGAAGAATAAATCATTATTCAAAGATGATAAATATGGTATTAAACCAAAATTAAAATATTCTTATGGAGAAGGAAGTAATTTGATTTTTGGAATAGATTATATAAATAACAAAGCTAAAAGAGTTAGTAATAGAGTTGTCTCTGCAATGCCCAAACCAATTCTAACTGTAAATGACTTGAAAAAAGAAACTATAAGTAGTTTTTTATTAAATACATATAAATTTGATAAATTAGAATTTCTTCAAGGAATCAGATATGAAAAAGCTAAATATAAAGTAGAAAGAAGTAGCGATAATAATTTTAATGCCAATACTGACGACAATAATTTAGCCTATGAATTAGCTCTTAATTATATCTATTCTTCTACTGGAAATATTTACATTAAATATGAACGTGGTTTCACTTCTCCACCTCCTGCACTTTTAACAAATAAAAATGCAAATGGTTATTACTTAAATAATTTAAAATCAGAAAAATATGATACCTTGGAAATTGGTGCAAAAGATTTCATTAGTTTTTCTTATGTTACTGGAACTATATTTTATGCTAAAACAAAAGATGAAATTACAACAGATATGACCGGAGGAATGCCCCCTAAAACTATTGATAATTATAATATTGGAGAAACTGAAAGATATGGTGCAGAACTTAGACTGGAACAATGGTTTGGAAAATTATCTTTGACAGAATCTTATGCCTATGTTCATGCTAAAATAAAAGATGGAAAAAGAAAAGATAATACTGACCAAACTGGAAATTTTTTAGGTAGTGTTCCTGAAAATAAGTTTTCTTTTGGAGCTAAATATGATATAAATTCAAAATTAAATATAGGAACTGATGTTGTTTATAGAAGCTCTTATTATTTAAACAATGATAATTTAGGTGGTAAACAAAATTCTTCACTTATTACAAACCTAAGATTAAATTATTTCCCAATCGATAGTTTGAAACTATATGCTGGTATTAATAACTTATTTAACGAAAATTATTATAAAGATATAGACTATAATATAAAATCTAAAGAATATACCTATGACCCTGCCTCTAAGAGAAATTATTATTTAGGTTTTAACTACTCATTTTAAAAAAAAAGAGCTTTTTATAAGCTCTTTTTTTTTATAATAATTCTTTTTTTCTTAAAATTAATGTTACAATTATTGATATTAACATTATAAAACTTATAACAGCTATAAAACCTATTTTAGAGTGTTCTAAAGGAACACCTACATTCATCCCCCAGATTCCTGAAAGAATTGTAGGTACTGCCATCACTATGGTAATAGACGTTAATCTCTTCATCAAAATATTAAAGTTATTAGAAATTACCGATGCAAAAACATCCATTACAACACTTAAAACGTCACTATATATTTTCGCCATTTCAATTGCCTGTTTATTTTCTATAATCGCATCTTCTAATATTTCTAAATCATCTGGATGCTGTTTTACAATACTTAATCTTGATAGTCTTTCTAAAACACTTTCATTAGTTTTTAAAGAAGTTGAAAAATATACAAGGGATTTTTCAAGCTCTAAAATAGCTAAAAGTTCACTGTTTCTCATGGATTTATAAAGTTCAGTTTCCCATTCCTTGGATTGTTTCTCTATGTTTCTAAGATAAATCAGATAATTTGCTGCGTTTCTATAAAGCATTTGCAATAAAAATGCTGTTTTTTTTGAAGTCACTATCCCTTTATGTGCTCCTGTTTTAAATGTAGCTAATAAACTTACTTCTGCCGAAGCTATCGTTATTATATTTTTAGGAGTTACTACTATACCCAAAGGTAATGTAGTATATGATATTCCAGATCTAGTTTTTGTGCTTTTTTCTAAATAAGGAACGTCCACTATTATTAATATTTCTCTATCTTCTATTTCTATTCTTGGTCTTTCTTCTGTATCTAATGCTGCCATTAAACTTTGTTCTTCTATATCTAGAATTTTAGCAAGTTCTATTATTTCTTCATGTGATGGAGATATTAAATTTATCCATGCTCCATCTTCTATTTTATCTAACGTTATCAGCTTTTCATTAATTGTTTTATAAATTTCCAAAAGAGCCCTCCTTAAAATAAATCTTTGTTCATAGTATAACATAATTTACATTTAATTTCTAGGACTCCATTTCTATTATTTTATTTAAGTAGAAAGTTAATAATTTTTCCTTTGTTTTTATTAATCTTATACAGTATAATATCCATATATTAATAAAAAAATAAAAAGACATCCCATGGAAAATAATAAGAAAATTAAAGCTACCTTTTTTTTTATAAAACATTTTATAACAATCATTTTTTTTATTCTATTATTTACTGGTTGTAGTAATATTTCTAAAAATATTCCTTGGGAAAGTACTACCTCTCTCAAAAACAATTGGTATAAAGTACAAGTTGGTGATATTATAATAAAAAATATTATTCCCCATCCACTAGGGTGGTTAGGTCACGTAGGTCTTAGTTACCCCTCTTACAATTGCTGATTACCCTCAGCCTTTCATAGGATACCAAGAAACTAATTATGAATACTGGTTAGATGAAAAAAGAGACGTTGTCGTCCTTAGATATATAGGATTCAATGAAAAATTTAAAGCTCAATTTTTAAAAAATATTGAACACTTTAAAAATCAAACCTATTGGATAGGTTCTTATAAAAAAACTTACAATACAACATATTGCTCAAAATATATCTGGTTTATCTATTATAAAACTGCAAAAGACTTAGGTTATGACTTAGATTTAGATAGAGATGGTGGTTATTTTGTTTTCCCCTATGATTTTTTAGAAGTTAAAAATTTAAATTATATTAAATAATATTAAAATAAAAAGGAGTTTATTATCATGAAAAAATTATTGCTTATTATCTCTTTATGTCTCACTCTTTCTTTTCCTATATTTGGAAATGAAAACTATCAAAAACTCAAGGTTAATGAATCTGGAAAAATAATGGTACTCATGTATCATGCCTTTACAAAAGATGAACCTAAAAATGACTATTCTAGAAGTTTTTCAAATTTTGAAAAAGATTTAAATTATTTAAATAAAAATGGCTATGTCCCTATATCTATAAAGGATTTTATTTCTGGAAATATATCAGTTCCAGCAGGAAAGACTCCAATTCTACTAACTTTTGATGATGGGCATAGAACTCAAGCGTCATTTAATAAAGTTAATAATAAATTAGTATTAAATAAAGAAACTATGCTTTATAAATTTTTAGAATTTTCAAAAAAAAATCCTAATTTTCCAACCAAAGGAATTATTTATGTTAATGCTGCACCATTTCATGGTGATGGAACAATCAGTGAACGAATAAATGCTGTACTAGACTTAGGTTTTGATATTGGAAATCATACTTGGGAACATTTAAATTTAAGAAAAGCCGATAAATTAACAATAGAAAAAAACATGGCAAAAATTGTCCAAATGATAAACGATGCTAACCCTAGTTATAAAGTTAATTCTCTTGCTAGACCTTTTGGTTCTTCCAGTAAAGAATTTAAAGACTCTATGTTCAAAGGTAATTTCCAAGGTACTAAATATGAAAATGTTACTACATTCTTAGTTGGTTCTAATCCTTCGCCTAGTATTTTTAATTTTAACTTCAACATTCTTTCTGTGCCTAGGATAAGAGCTGGAAAAGATGGTGCACGTCTAGACATCAATGAATGGTTTGCTCATTTTGAAAAAAAACCTCAAGACAGATATATCAGTGATGGAAACCCTGATACCGTTGTAGTTCCAACAAGAGATTTTCATAAAATTGATAAAAATAAAATAGGTAAAAAAGAACTTATTACCTATTAAGAAAAAAGAGTACTTTCTAAACTGTATTAATCAGTTTAAAAGTACTCTTTTTTTTAATTTTTATAGAATTTATTTTCCAATTTTTTTCTAGTTTCATAATAAACTTCAAATAAAACAGGAATTAAGACCAATGTTAAAAGAGTTGAAAGTGTCAATCCAAAAATAACTGCTGTGGCCATCCCTTTATATCTTTCACTCCCTTGTCCAATCCCCAATGCCAAGGGAATCATACCGAAAACTGTGGTCATTGTAGTCATAAGAATAGGTCTCAATCTAGTCTTTCCAGCTTCTAGTAATGAATCATAAAGAGACCCATCCTTTTCTAATAAAAACTGAACATAATCTATTAAAACAATAGCGTTATTTACAACTATTCCCGAAAGCATTATAACTCCTACAAAAACCATTGTATTGGTTTTTTGCCCTGTAACTAAAAGTCCCAAATATACACCTGTAATAGCTAATGGTACAGTTCCCATAACAATTAAAGGAAGTATATAAGATTCAAATTGAGCTGAAAGAATAAAATATACTAAAAAAATTGCAACTATAAATGCTAATTTCAAATGTTCATTTACTTCTCTCATGGATCTACTATCTCCAACAAATTCATAAGTCATACTTTGAGGTAATCCTATCTCTTCTATCATTTCACTTATATATTTTTGATTAGTTACTAAGTCTGATTTATCAGCTAGATTTGCCTTTATTGTTGCTGTTATAATCTTATCCTCTTTCTCTATTCCCCAAGGCCCTTCCCCTATTTTAAGAGAAGCAATATCCCTAAGTTTTAAAACCGTACCCTCAGCTGTTTTTATTCTTGACTCCATTAATAAATCTAGAGATTGTCTATATTTTTTATCCAGTTGTAAAGTTACATCTAACTCCTCTTTATCTGTTTTTATTTTAACTGGAGCCCCTCCTAAAATCTGATAACTAATACCTAAGCCTAAATCATTTATATTTATCCCTTGATATTCCAATTTTTTTCTATCTAATATTAATCTGGCTTCGGGGTTTCCATTTACCAAAGAATTACTTATATCTACAATATTAGTAGATTCTGACATTTTTTCAGTTATTAACTTTGTGATATACTCCAACTGATTAGAATTATCAGATTTTAATAAAAGATTTATATCTTTAGAAGCTCCTCTCCCATATGATACCTTTGGAATAACATTAAGTTTTATATCTGGAATATTTACTAATTTTTTTCTTATTTCATTTGTAATCTCATATACTGATTTCTTATCTTCTCTTTCATTTTTAAGCCCTATGTCTACTACCACCGAAACAGCTGTTTTAGAAACTGAAGTGGTGTATTGTTCTGTATATTTATTATTTTTTATTACCTCTTCAAACTGTAATGCCACTCTATTAGATTTTTCTATATCCATTCCACTAGGCATCTCTCCTATAACGCTATAGACGCCATCATCTGTTACAGGCATAAATTCTCCACCAACTTTTGTAGAACCATATACTACAAAAATTAAAAACATTAATATTGCCGTTCCTATTGTTAACATTCTATTTTTTAAAGCTAATTTTAATAATTTTTCATATTTTATTTTGAAAAAATTCAAAATTTTTCCGTCTTCATGAATTCTATCCTTATTTTTTAAAATACGACTACAAACCATTGGAACAAAAGTTAATGCTATTATCAAAGAAGCAATCAAGGAAAAAGTTATAGAATATGCCATATCTTGATATATTTCTTTTGCCATTCCTTCTCTCAATACAATGGGAATAAATACGGCTATTGTAGTAGCAGTAGAAGTTATAATAGGAACTACAACCTCTGATGCACCTAAAGATGAAGCTGTCATTCTATCTTCTTTTAATTCTGTTAAATGTCTAAAAATATTGTCTAGTACAACTACTGAATTATCTACTAACATTCCTACTCCTAGAGACAATCCCATGAGTGAAATCATATTTAAAGTCATCCCCTTAGCTCCAAAAAAACCAAATGTTGCAATTATTGAAACTGGAATAGCAACTGCAACAACTAAAGTGGCTCTAAAATCTTTTAAAAAAACTAATAAGATAATAGTTGCTAAAACTAATCCCGTAAGAGCATTATTTTTTACAGCAGCTATTGAATTAGTTATATCAATTGCAGAATCTCTATTTATTGTGAATTTAGTCCCCAATGGTAAATAAGGCTCTAATTTTAAAAGTTCTTCTTTTACTATCTTGGAAATTTCCACAGTATTTCCAGTATCTGTTTTCTCTACACTTATTATTATATTATCTTCTCCATTTGTTCGCCCATAACTATCTCTATCCTTAACCCCTAAACTAATTTTAGCTACATCTGTCAGGTATAATGTATCTCCATTTTTATTTTTCAATACAATTTCTTTCACATCTTCTAAGGTCTTTAATTCTCCATAAAATTTAACTAGATATTCTTTATCTCCTTCTCTTATATAACCAGCAGGATAATTTATACTACTTTTTTTAAGAATAGAATAAAGTTCATTTATACTTAAATTATAAGCTTCTAATTTATTAGGGTCAATACTAACTATTATCTCCCGTTCATCTCCACCACTTATATCTATATTTCCTACACCATTTATCTTTTCTAGTTTTGGAACTACAATATTATCAGCAAATATTTTTAAACTTACCAAATCTGTCCCTGTAATTCCAAGTAAAATTACTCTATCATTATTTCCACCACTTTTAAATACTCCCGGTTCATCTATCTCATCTGGAAGTTGATTTCTTATTCTATTTACAGCTGTCACTAGGTCATTTACTTTTTTATCTATATCTTCACCATAATTAAACTCCACTGTAACTAGAGATCTTCCCAATGTTGATTCTGTATTCACTCTTTTTATTCCTTCAACTTTAGCTAACCCTTTCTCTATTTCTCTAGTCACTAATTTCTCCATATCTTCTGGAGAAGCTCCTCTCCATGTAGCTCTAATCCTAGCTCTAGGAATATTATAATTGGGCATAAGTTCTGTTTTTAAATTTATTAAAACCAAAGCTCCTAATATAGCCATTGATAATATTATCATCATAGTTACAACAGGACGCTTTATTGAAAATTCTGATATATTCATATTTCCTCTCTCTCTTATTTTATAATATTTAATTTATCCTTATTCTCCAGTATATATTGACCATCTACTATAAGTTCCATTTTATCTGAAAGCCCTTCTCCTATAATCTCTTGACTGTTTTCACTAGAATATCCTCTCTCTACTTTTATTTCTTTTGCAATTCCATTTTCATTTATATATATGTATGAAAAAAGATCTCTTACCACAATAGCATTTTTAGGGACTACATGAGCTTTTTTTTCTCCTGTTTCTATTGTTACATTTGCATACATACCTTTTTTTATATTTTTTTTGTAATTTTTAATTGCAACTTTAACCTGATATTTTTTTGTATCTTTTTGAGCTACTGGGTTTATTTCCACTACTTTCCCTATCTGTTCTTCCTCTATACCCTCAATCTCTAAAACTGCTCTATTACCTTCTTTTACTCCCATTATTTCATAGGGAGATACAGCTGTTTTTACATATAAATTCTCATCATCCACAACTGTAAACAAAGCTTTTCCTGCCTCTATTTTTTCATACATTTTTACATCTAAATCTGTTATTATTCCTGAAATTTTAGATTTCATAGTTAGATTTTCATAATCCTCTTTTGCTGATAAATATATAGCTCTATTTGATTCTAAATTAGATTCACTTTGAATAAAACCACTTTTTTTTACTAAAAATTCATCCTCAGATATAAATTTTTCTTTTCTTAATTTTATTATTTTTTCATAGTTCACTTTTTTAGTGCTGTATTCACTTTGACTGGATAGGTACCCTGCCTTTGCTTTTAAAAAATTTGAGTATATAGATTGTTCTTCAAGGATAAGAATAGTGTCTCCTTTTTTTACTATTTCTCCATTTCTATAATTAATTTTTTTTATTTTTCCACCTGTTTTTGTTATTTCTGTTACTTCATTTGTAGCTTCAATTACTCCACTAGAAATATTTGTTTTCATTATTTTTTGAGGTTCTATTTCTAAAATTTTTACATTTTTTATATTTTTTAGTTTTAACTTTTTTTTATCCCCACCATTTCCACAAGCAGATATAATAATTAATATTACTACTAATATAATTTTTTTTAACATTTTTTTCTCCCTATTTCAACATACTTTTATAGATTTCATAAGCTATATAATAATTATAATTTGCAACTATTAGATTTAATTTACTTTCCACCATTGTTTTTTCTATTTCTATTAATTCAATAACATCTACTAACTCTAATTCATATCTTCTACTTTCTAAATTATAATTTTCTTCTGCTGATTCAACAGCTGATTGTTGTTCTTTTAGTATATTTTCATATTTAATTAAATTTAAATAACTTTTTCTAAGTTCCAATTCCATATCATTTTTAATTTTAGCTTCTATATTTTTAGCTTTTTCTACCTCGTTATCAGTTATTTTATATTTGTCCATTGATTTCCCAAATTCAAAAATATTCATCTTAAAAGTTATTCCAGCCTCCCAATTATAGTTATCATGGGATTTATTATAATTTTTATCTTGAGATTTCTGTGAAATTATTGCATCAATCTTTGGTAAGAATTCTGATTTTGCTATTTTTTTATCATTTTCTTTTATCTTTAATTCTAATTCTTTTACCTTTACATTCCTATTGTTTTCCCTTACAGATACCACATCATTCTCAAGTTGAATTGTGTTTATGTTATATTTTTTTTTATCTACAGGTGCTAATAATATTTTTATATCACTTAAAAGTCCTATATGATTTTTTAAATCTATTTCTGATATAGCTATTAAATTTTCTGTTTCTAATATTTTAGTTTTTATATTGAGTATTCTTGTATTAAATGGCAATACTTCTGATTTACCTATCATATCTAACTCATATTTTCTTTTTACTCTTTCATATTCTTTATATAAATTTTCCAAAGAATATTTATATACATTTAACTGTTCTTTAAAACTAAGAATAGCAATATATTTATCTATTGTAGATAAATATGTAGATATTTTAGTCTCCATTAGTAGATATTGTTTTTTTTCCTTATCTATTTCTGATTTTTTTAAATTAGCTGATAAAATACCGCCATTGTATATAGGTTGAATTACTGAAATTTGATTTTCATATATTTGATTATTTCCATTTCTTTCTTGTTCATATTTCAAATATTTCCCGTTATAATCTAAGCTAGGTAAAAAATTCTTATAGGATTCTTTCACTTTCAAATTAGAATTATTTAAATCCAATTGTGCATTTTTTAAAATATAATCATGTTCATAAGCTCGCTCTATAGCTTGGTTTAAATTCATTTTAACTTTTACTTCTTCTGAAAATAGTAAAGAAGAATATATGGCTAATAGAACATATATTTTTATTTTCAACTCTCTCAACTCCCATAAATTCTATTTTTTTCAAATTATCATATTATACCTTTTTTGTGTGTCAAACATAAGTTTTTTTAATTTCTTTTTATTGTTTAGTTTATTTAGTTTTAAGTTTAATTATGGTATAATAAAAACTATAACGATACAATATATAGTTTTAAGGAGATGGAAATGAATACTAAAAATAAAGAACAATTAAATTTATTTCAAAAATTCACTCAATTTTGTGTGTCACTAATGCAAAAATATCTACCTGACCCATTTATTTTCTGTATTATACTTACTTTTATCGTATTTATAGCTGCTATTTTTTTTACTAAACAAAGTCCTTTAGAAATTTTAAAATACTGGGCTGGTGGCTTTTGGTCACTATTATCATTTTCTATGCAAATGGCTCTTGTTTTGGTTTTAGGCCATACAATGGCAAATTCTCCAATTTTTAAAAAATTTTTATCTAACTTAGCTTCAAAATTAACAACACCTAGACAAGCAATAGTAATTGTTACTCTTGTTTCCATTGTGGCAAACCTAATTAGTTGGGGATTTGGTTTAGTTATTGGAGCTCTTTTTGCCAAAGAAATAGCTAGAAAGCTTAAAAATATTGATTATAGATTACTTATCGCTTCTGCTTATTCAGGGTTTATAGTTTGGCATGGAGGTCTATCTGGTTCTATTCCTTTACAACTTGCTAGTGCTGGAGAATCCTTAGCAAAACAAACAGCTGGTGCCATAACAAAATCTATTCCTACATCTTTAACTCTTTTTTCACCTATGAATATATTTATCATTATATCCATTGCTATAGTTCTTCCTTTTCTTAATAGAGCTATGTATCCCAGTGAAAATAATGTTGTAACAATAGATCCAAAACTTTTAATAGATCCTATTATTGAAGAAAAAAATCAAAATAATATGACTCCTGCAAAAAAATTAGAAAACTCTAAATTAATTTCAATTTTATTAGGAAGCATGGGAGTTGTTTACATAATTTATTATTTTATTACTCATGGGTTTGATTTAAATCTTAATATTGTTAATTTTATTTTTTTATTTTTAGGTATTATACTTCATGGAACTCCTAGAAAATTTATAAATGCAATTTATGAAGCAACAAAGTGTTCAGCAGGTATAATTCTACAATTTCCTTTTTATGCTGGAATTATGGGTATCATGGTTGGAAAAAATTTAGAAGGAATCTCCCTAGCAGCACAAATGTCTCATGCCTTTGTAAGTATTTCAACTGTTAGAACTTTTCCATTATTTTCTTTCCTTAGTGCAGGTATTGTGAATTTCTTTGTTCCTTCAGGTGGTGGACAATGGGCAGTACAAGCTCCTATTATGATGCCAGCTGGACTAGCACTTGGAGTAGATTCAGCTAAAACAGCTATGGCAATTGCTTGGGGAGATGCTTGGACAAATATGATACAACCATTTTGGGCTCTTCCTGCCCTTGGAATTGCAGGACTTGGTGCTAAAGATATTATGGGTTATTGTCTTGTTGTCACCATAGTTTGTGGATTTATAATTTCTTGTGGATTTTTCCTATTTTAAATAAAAAAATGACTCTAGTTAGTATTACTACTTAGAGTCATTTTTTTTATACAAATAAATCTTTTAATTTTTTCAAAAAACTTTTTTTATCTTTATAATTTTTATCCTTTAAACTTTCATCAAAAGCTTTTAATAAATCTGACTGAGTCTCGTTTAAATTTATAGGTGTTTCAATAAATACTTCCACATACTGAATTCCTTTTCTTCCTGTTCTTAAACTAACTATTCCTTCATCTCTCATGCTAAAACGCTTTCCATTTTGAGTTCCTTCAGGTATTTTAATGGTTTTCTTACCGTTTAAAGTAGGAACTTCTATTTCTCCACCTACAGTTGCTGTATAGTATCCTACTGGAATTCTACAATAAATATCTGATCCATCTCTTTCAAAAAAATCATGTGCTTTTATTCTAATAACTATAAATAAATCTCCATTGGCACCACCATGAAGACTAGCTTCTCCCATATCTGTTAATTTTAGCTTTTGACCATTATCAATTCCTGCAGGAATTTTAACTGTTTTTTCTATTGTTTCTCTTACTATTTTTTTTCCATGACATGTAGGACATTTTTGTTCTGGAATCTCACCACTACCATTACAAACATCACAAATATCTTCTGTTGCAAAATTCCCTAACATAGTTCTTTGAATTTTTTTTATTCTTCCACTACCATTACATTTAGAACATTTATTCATCTTACTATGTGGTTTAGCACCTGTACCATTACATGTTTTACACTTACCATTTCTTGCATATTTTATTACTTTTTCTATTCCTTTTGCTGCTTCTTCCAAAGTTATTTCCAAGGTATAACTTAAATCATCTCCTGGTTCTGGTCCTCTTCTAGAATTCCTTCCTCCGAACCCACCACTTCCACCAAAGAAAGAACCAAAGATATCACCTAAATCATCTCCTCCAAATCCACCGAAACCTCCAAATCCACCTGAACTTGAACCTCCACCTTGTTCAAAAGCTGCATGACCATATTGATCATATTGTTGTTTCTTTGTTGAGTCAGATAAAACTTGATAAGCTTCATTAATTTCTTTAAAATTTTTCTCTGCTTCTGCTTTCTCAGATTCTGAAGAGTTATTTACTTTATCAGGGTGATACTTATTAGCAAGTTTTCGATATCCCTTTTTTATCTCTGATTCTGAAGCAGTTTTACTCACTCCTAGAACCTCATAATAATCTTTTTTAGCCATTAAAAATCTCCTTTTTTATAATTTAAGAAGGGAATAGTCACGTAATCACTATCCCCTTCTCTATATTTTAGAATATAATTACTACTCTATTTTATAACATTTTTAGTAATTAGTCTACTATTTCCGCTTCAGCTACACCATCATCTTTTTTAGTGTTAGAAGTTTCTCCTTCTTGTCCACCTTGTTGAGCTTGTTGAGCTTCTTTATATATTTCTTCAGCTAATCTATGTGCAGCTTTAGATAATTTTTCAATAGCAGTATTCATTGCCTCTTGGTCTTCACCATCTTTAACAGCTTTTAACTCATCTATAGCTGATTGTATTTCTACTTTTTCTTCTTCAGTAGCTTTTTCACCATGTTCAGCTAAAGTTTTTTCAGTTGAAGTAACTAACATTTCTGCTTTATTTCTAGTTTCTACTAACTCTTTAAACTTTTTATCCTCTTCTTCATGCATTTCTGCATCTTTTTTCATTTTTTCTATATCTGCTGCTGAAAGGTTTCCAGAACCTGAAATAGTTACTTTATTTTCTTTTCCTGTTCCTAAATCTTTAGCAGAAACATGAACTATTCCATTTGCATCTATATCAAATGTAACTTCTATTTGAGGTACACCTCTTGGAGCAGCTGGAATTCCATCTAAATTAAACTCTCCTAATTTATGGTTATCTATAGCTTTTGCTCTTTCACCTTGAATCACATTTATTGTAACTGCTGGTTGATTATCAATAGCTGTTGAGAATACTTGAGATTTTTTTACTGGTATAGTCGTATTTTTATCAATTATTTTTGTTGAAACCCCACCTAAAGTTTCAATTCCTAATGATAATGGTGTTACATCTAATAGTAAGATATCTTTTACATCTCCCATTAATACTCCACCTTGAATTGCAGCTCCTGCAGCAACTACTTCATCAGGGTTTATTCCTTTATTTGCTTTTTTACCAAAGAAATTCTCTACCCATTCTTGTACAGCTGGAATTCTTGTAGAACCTCCAACTAATAATATCTCATCTATATCACTAGCTTTTAATCCTGCATCTTCAAGAGCCATTTTTGTAGGACCTTGAGTTGCTTCGATTAAACTTCTTGTTAAATCATTAAATTTAGCTCTTGTTAATCTTGTCTCTAAATGTTTTGGTCCTGTTGCATCCATTGTTATGAATGGTAAAGATATAGATGTTTCCATCATTGAAGAAAGATCTTTTTTTGCTTTTTCAGCAGCATCTTTTAATCTTTGGAATGCCATTTTATCATTTAATAAATCTAATCCTGTTTCTTTTTTAAATTCTTCAGCTAACCATTTTATTACAACTTCATCTATATTATCTCCACCTAAATGATTATTACCATTTGTTGCTAAAACTTCAATAACTCCATCAGCTATTTCTAGAATTGAAACGTCAAATGTTCCTCCACCTAAGTCAAATACCAATACTTTTTCTTCTTTTTGTTTCTCTAAACCATATGCTAAAGCTGAAGCTGTTGGTTCGTTTATTATTCTTTTTACATCTAATCCTGCTATTGTTCCTGCATCTTTAGTAGCTTGTCTTTGCGCATCTGTAAAGTAAGCTGGAACTGTTATAACTGCTTCTTTAACTGTTTCTCCTAAATAAGCTTCTGCATCTTTTTTCAATTTTTTTAATATCATTGCAGATATTTCTTGTGGAGTATATGATTTTCCAAATATATTAACTTTATAATCTGTACCCATATGAGTTTTTATAGATGCTATTGTTGAAGTTGGATTTGTAATAGCCTGTCTTTTCGCTATTTCTCCTACTATTATTTCTCCATTTTCTTTAATGTTTACAACTGAAGGTGTTGTTCTAGCTCCTTCTGCATTTGTTATTACTGAAAAAGAACCCCCTTCCATTACTGCAACACATGAATTTGTTGTACCTAAATCAATTCCTATTATTTTAGCCATTCTTTATTCCTCCTAATTATTTTTATTTTTATTTTTTTTATTTTTTTTATTTTTATTTTTTTTATGATTTTTTACAAACTTTAACCATTGCTGGTCTTATTACTTTCTCTTTCATTTTATATGCTTTTTGAAAAACTTGAATAATTTGATCATTTTCATGATTTTCACTTTCTTCAACCATTACAGCATGGTGAATATGAGGATTATAGATAGCACCTTCTGACTCTATGGCTTCTACACCTTCTGAATGCATTATTCCCTTCATTTGAGATAATGTCATTTCTACACCTTTAATTAAGGAATCAAAATCTTTTGTTTCTGAAGATGCAGCTATTGCTCTTTCTAAATTATCAACATTATCTAAAAGTTTTATCATTACTTTTTCAGAAGCAAATTTTCTTAACTCTTCCAACTCTTTTTCTTGTCTTTTTCTAAAATTTTGAAATTCGGCATTTTTTCTTAAATAATCACTTTTAAGATTTTCTATCTCTGCTGATAATTTTTCTTTATCAATTTTTAATTGTTCAACTTCAGAAAATTCAGTTTCAGCATCAATAATTTCCTCGTCCATAACTTTTTCTAAATCTTTTTCTTTCAAGTTCTCTTTATCTGTCACTTTGCACCTTCCTTAATGTTAATTTCTTCAATAACTTTACTTACTTCTTTAGCCACATAATCCACAAGTCCTATTGTTTTAGAATAAGCCATTCTTTTTGGACCGATCACTCCTATTATACCTTGAGAATCTTCAATTTTATAGAGTGAATAAACAAAACTATAATTTTCAAGCCCCTTTATATTTAACTCATCTCCAAAAATTACATTTACTGTGCCATAATTTTTTTCTTGAGAGTGAACTAACTCTTCAAATATATGTTTAATATCCTTATTATTGTCAAATAATTGCATAACTCTCAAAACATCTTCTCCACCTGTATCTATTATACTTGGTGCATTATTTAAAAAAAGTTTTCCTTCAATATCTTGAAATAATTCTTTTCCTAAAGCTACTTCTATTTGATAGTTTTTATCAAACTCTCTTGTTTTAGATAGCATATTTTTAATATCAGAATCTGTAAATTCATTTTTTGTTATTTTTTCATTTACTTCTTTTGATAACTCGAAAACTTCATCTCTTGTAAGTTTATAGTCTAAGTTTATTTTTTTAGTTCTTATAGCTTTATTTGCCATAACTATAATTGCCATTATTAAACTATCATCTATATGAACTAGCTCTATTTTCTTTATTTTTTCTCTATGATGATCAGGCTCTATTACAATTCCAGCATATGATGTTAACTTTGAAAGAAGTGCAGAAGTTTTTTTTAAAATTGTATCTAACTCCCCAATTTTTTTTTCATAAGCTAATTCTATATTATTTCGTTCTAATTTTGAAATTTTTTCAATTTCTAAAATCTCATTAAGATAATATCTGTATCCTTTATCTGTGGGAATTCTTCCTGAAGATATATGTGTTTTAGCTATAAAACCTGATTCTTCTAAGTCTGCCATAACATTTCTTATAGTTGCAGAAGAAAAATCTATTCCATATTTTTTTACAAGGGCTCGTGATCCAATTGTTTCACCTGATGTAAGATAATAATTAACTATAGCATTTAATACTAATCTTTCTCTTTCTGTCATTATCTTCACCTCCTTATAAAAAACATGTTATTAGCACTCTTGACAATCGAGTGCTAACTTATGTAAATAATATACTACAATTCAAAATAAATGTCAATAATATTTTTATAAAAAATAAAAAAATTGTGAATAAAAAATGATAATGTCTTAGAGTAATGAAAAATGATTATGTCCTAAA
>CAMTIW010000037.1 GCA_947072665.1 uncultured Fusobacteriaceae bacterium
GATAAAAAAGAATTTAAAAAATTAAAAAATCTGAAAATTAATTGTATCTATGATTTATTATATTATTTCCCAAGAGCATATGATAATAGGACAAATATAAAAAAAATAAATGAAGTTGAAGATAACGAATATGTAGTTATAAAGGCAATGGTAGGTTTAATTCTTCCTACAAATTCATATGAAAGTAATAAAAAACTTGTAAAAATAAGAGTTATGGATGATAGTGGAACTATGGAATTAGTTTGGTTTTCAGCTCCTTATATAGCTAAAACTTTAAAAATAGGTGAGACTTATTTTTTTATAGGTGTAGCTAAAAGAAATTATGGAATGAGTATGATAAATCCAGAATATAAGTATATAAATAATAAGAATACAGAAGACGAAAAAGGAGAAATACTTCCTATTTATAGTGCTACAAAAAATATAAATCAAAATATATTGAGAAAATTTATAAAGTTATTTTTAATAAACTTCGAAAAAAATTTTATTGAAAATATTCCAGAAGAAATTATCAATAAATATAAAATAATGTCTAGAATCCAGGCACTATATCATATCCATTTTCCTAAGAATGAAAAATATTTAGAAGAAGCTAAGAGAAGGTTTGCCATTGAAGAACTTTTAATATTAGAAATGGGTATTTTAAGTTCAAGATATACTAGTGACTTAAAAAATGAAAAATTATATAAATTAGAGGATAAGAAAGAACTAGTAAAAACTTTTTTAAAAAAAATGAAGTTTGAATTAACTCTAGCTCAAAAAAAAGTTATAACAGAGATTTATAGAGAGCTCATGCAGGGAAAGATAATAAGTAGATTGATTCAAGGTGATGTAGGAAGTGGAAAAACAATTGTTTCTATGATTTTACTTTTATATATGGTAGAAAATTCATACCAAGGAGTTATTATGGCTCCTACTGAAATACTAGCTACACAACACTACCTAGGAAACAAAGATGAATTTTTAGAACTTGGAGTAAAAATAGAATTACTTACAGGGAGTTTAACACCTAAAAATAAATTAAAAATTTTAGAGAGAATAAAAAATGGGGATATTGATATAGTAATAGGAACTCATGCTCTTATTCAAGAGAATGTTAAATTTAATAAATTGGGACTTATTGTTATAGATGAGCAACATAAATTTGGTGTTGAGCAAAGAAAAATGATAAGAGATAAAGGAATTTTATCCAATTTAATAGTTATGAGTGCAACACCTATTCCAAGATCTTTAGCCTTATCAATATATGGAGATTTAGATGTTTCTATTATAGATGAGTTACCACCTGGAAGAAAAAAAATTAGAACTAAGTATATTTCCAGTGATAGCGATATAAAGAAGATGTACTCTTTTATTCATAAAAATTTAACTGAAGGTAGACAAGCATATTTTATAGCACCTCTTATAGAGGAGAGTGAGAAACTTTCCACAAAATCTGTTGTGGAATTAGAAGAAGAAGTAAGAAAGAATCTACCGAATTTTAAAATTGGAATTTTGCATGGAAAATTAAATTCAAAAGAAAAAGATAGAATAATGAGTGAGTTTAAAAACAAGGAACTGGATATAGTAGTAGCTACAACTGTAATAGAGGTAGGAGTTAATGTTCCTAATGCATCTATTATTGTAATAAATGATTCTGAAAGATTTGGTTTATCTTCACTTCATCAATTGAGAGGAAGAGTAGGAAGAGGAGAATATAGTTCATACTGTTTTTTAATTTCTAAAAGTAAAAATGAAACTTCTAATCTAAGAATGAGTATAATGGAAGAAACACAAGATGGATTTAAAATTGCAGAGGAAGATTTAAAGCTTAGAAAACCTGGAGAAATATTTGGAACCCGTCAAAGTGGTGTGACAGATTTGAAGTTTATAGATATAGTTCACGATATAAAAACGATAAAAGAAGTAAGAGATGAGTGTATTAAATATTTGAAAAAAAATTGTGGAGAAATAAAAAATCAATATCTAAAAATTGATGTAGAAAAAAAATTTATATAAAAGATAAAAGATGATGAAATAAATAGTAAAAAAAAAGACTCTTATAGTATAATTTATACTATAAGAGTCTTTTTCTTAAGTTAATAAAAAACTGTTTTAAATTATTGAAATTTTTTTTATTTAGCGTAATCTACTGCTCTAGTTTCTCTTAAAATAGTAACTTTTATTTGTCCTGGATACTGCATTGTTTCTTCTATTTTCTTAGCCATTTCTCTAGCCATTATAGTGGCTTGATCATCAGTTACAGCTTCTGGGTTAATAATAATTCTAACCTCTCTACCTGCTTGAATAGCGAAAGAAGATTCAACACCATTAAATGATTTTGCAATTTCTTCAAGTTGCTCTAATCTCTTTATGTAAGTTGATAAAGTTTCTCTTCTAGCTCCTGGTCTAGATGCTGAGATAGCATCAGAAGCTTGAACTAGGATAGCTTCAACCGACTCAAATTCAACTTCATTATGATGTGCCATTACAGCATTTATAATGATTTGTTTTTCTCCAAATTTCTTTAAGAACTCCCCACCTATAATAGCATGTGAAGATTCTATATCATGCTCAAGAACTTTTCCAACATCATGAAGAAGACCAGCTCTTTTTGCAATTTCAGTATCTGCTCCAATCTCAGCAGCAATATTAGCAGCTAGTTTAGCAACTTCAATAGAATGAACTAAAATATTTTGACCATAACTTGTTCTGAATTTTAATCTACCAATTACTTTTACTATTTCAGGATGCATACTAGGGATTCCAAGCTCCATAAGAGCAGCTTCACCAGAATCAATAATATCTTTTTCAACTTCTTTTTGTGCTTTCATTACAACTTCTTCAATTTTTCCTGGATGAATTCTTCCATCAGTAATTAATTTTTCAATTGCAAGTCTAGCGATTTCTCTTCTAACACCATCAAAACTTGAAAGTACAACAGCTTCAGGAGTATCATCAATAATAATATCTACACCAGTTAAAGCTTCAATTGCTCTTATATTTCTACCTTCTCTACCTATAATTCTACCTTTCATTTCATCATTAGGAAGATTTACAACTGATACAGTTGCATCTACAACATATTCAGCAGAAGCTTTTCCTATACAATTAGATAAAATTC
Organism: uncultured Fusobacteriaceae bacterium; assembly: GCA_947072665.1. Classification (GTDB taxonomy): domain Bacteria; phylum Fusobacteriota; class Fusobacteriia; order Fusobacteriales; family Fusobacteriaceae; genus JAGNZR01. The sequence continues at coordinate 3,104 of CAMTIW010000037.1, forward strand.
TCTTAGAAATTCTTTCTTTTTCTTCATCTAATCTATGTTCAAATTCTTTTATTGCAATTGCGGTATCATGTGTAAGTTCATCTTTAAGTTTTGCCATGAAAATTTCTTTAGCTTCATTTTTAGAAAGACCAGCTATTCTTTGAAGTTCTAACTCTTGATCATGCTTAATTTTCTCAATTTCATTTCTTTTTATTTCTAAACCTTCAGATATTTTTTCAAGTTCTATAGATTTCATCTCTAATTTTTCAATTTTATTGTCTAAAGATTCTTCTTTTTTAGCTAGTCTAGCTTCTTTTTGTAAAATATCATTTTTAGAATTTTTAATTTCTTTTTCAGCCTCTTCTTTCATAGCGTAAATAACTTCTTTAGCTTTTAGTTCAGCTTCTTTCTTTATTGCAAAGGCTTCTTTCTCAGCAAAATCTAAAATTTCTTTAGATTTTATTTTTGCTTTGAGAATTTCATCTTCAAGATTATTAATCTCATTTATTTTTACATCTAAAACGGATTTTTTATATATCATAGAAGCGAAAATACAAACTCCTATAACAATTAATCCCAGTCCAAGAATTGTTGTCATTATTATTTCCTCTCTATATTAATTTTATTTGAAGCTTTGTACAGCCTCTTCTTCTGTTTCAAAAATTTCAAAAATTTCATCTAAACCAATCATTTCAAAGATTGTTTTAATATGGTCGTTAAGTTTAATAAGCTTAATATCTCCGCCAGCCTCTTTAACAACTCTTAGTTTACCTCTTAAAATACCCATAGCCAAACTATTGATATGAACTAATTCTTCAAAATCAATTATAAAGTTGATAGTATCAGACTCTACTAATTTAGCAATTCTGTCTTTAAGTTTTGGGGCAACAAGTGCATCTAATTCACCAATAATTTTTATTACTTTAATATCACCTAAGTTTCTTTCAATAATTTCAAAATCTACAGTCATCTTTTACTTTCCCTCCCTAATCTTTTTTTCTACTTTAAAAATAGTGCCATTGATTTTTTTTTCAATTTTAAAATCATCAGCAATAGCTCTCGCTAAAAACAGTCCCATACCACCTTCATCTTTACTTATATTGGTCTCATTAAATCCTAATCCATTATCTTCTACAATTAACTTAATAATATCATTCGATTTTTGAATTTCAATTATCATATTACCAGGCTTATATTGATATCCATGTTCTACAACATTAGTAGCAAGTTCATCAACAACAGATAAAAGTTGAAAAACATCTTTATTATCAACTTTGTGAAGATCTAAATAAGTTTTTACCAGAGCTCTAATAAGAGAAAGATTTTCAAGTGAAGAAGGAACGTTAATTCTTACTTCATTTTTTTTAATCACACCCTCATCTCCGTATTTCTTTTATGTTTATTATTATCCAGTTGTCTTTTTTAAATTGATAAGTTAAATCAAAATAGAACACCCTATCAAAACTATTAAAACCAATTATATTAGTTGCAATATTGTTTTTGAATAAAGGTTTTGAATAGAAAAAACGGACTTCAGAAAAATCTATTTTTTTTAGTTCTTTTAAAGTATATTGAGTTTTTATATCATTATTAAAAAAACTATCAAAATCATTTATTGAATTTGTTTTTAAACTATTTTTAAAGTTATCCAGTTGAACAAATAACTTTTGTTGTTCTAAAATTGATATTTTTTTTATATTTAAATTTGAACAACCCGTTAACAAAATGATTAGAAATAGAATTAATTTCTTATTAAACATTCATTTACTCCTAAAAAATTCTATTGTTAAATAATAACATATAGAGATGATTTTATCAAGATATAGATTAAATATATTTTTTTAAAATTACATTTATAACTTCATTTTCGGACATTTCATCTAAATTATACCATGTATAATCCGAATTATTCTTAAACCAAGTAAATTGTCTTTTAGCATATCGTCTCGAGTGTAGTTTTATATTTTCAATGGCTAAATCCATGGAAATTTCACCGTCTAGTGCTGAAATAATTTCAGAATATCCAATAATATTAAGAGTTTTTAATTTGTTTCCATATTTTTTATAAAGAGATGAAACTTCTGATATTAAACCTTTTTCAATCATTTGATCCACTCTTTTATTAATACGAGGATAAAGATTTTCTCGATTTCTTTCAAGTGCTATTTTTTCAAAAGTAAATTCATTACTTTTTATATTTTGTAAAGAAAGAATAGAAAATTTATCATTTGTTAATAAACAAACTTCTAAAGCTCTTTCTATCTTAACTCTATTATTTTCATGAATATTTTTAGCTGAATCAAAATCTAGTTCTATAAGCTTTGAATATAGCTCTTCTGTTGAGAGAAGAGAGAATGTTTCTCTTAAATCTTTATTAGCTGGCGGGAGAGGAGAAAGCCCTTTGATAATGGAACTTAAATAGAGACCAGTACCTCCAACCACTATTGGAAAGGTATTATTAAGACCTAAATTATGCAAAATTGAATCAGCATTTTTTTGAAAATCACCTACACTGTATTTATGAGTTGGTTCTAAAATATCTATAAGATGATGTGGAATACAGTCCATTTCATTATGAGTGACTTTTCCTGTACCAATGTCTAAGCCTTTAAAAACTTGGGCAGAATCAGCTGAGATAATTTCTGCACCTAAAGCTTTTGCTAGTTTAATGGAAAGGGATGTCTTCCCAACACCAGTAGGACCAGCAATAATTATGCCTATATTTTTTAAATTTTTCATAAAAATCCTCACTATAATTAATTTAATCTAAATATTCAAATTCTACACCAGCAATTTTAACAGTATCTCCATCTTCAATTCCAGCTTCAACCATAGCTTCTTCAAGACCTAGAGATTTCATCATATGTAAGAAATCAATAATAGACTCTTCTTCTAAAGTAACTACATATTTAGCAAGAACGCTATCTACTATTCTTCCAGAAATTTCAAAAACACCCTCTTCATTTTCAACGATAATATAGTCTTCTACATGACCCTTAATTTCTTTTAAAACTGCTTTTATATCATGTTCAACTTCAAGAGTTTCTTTTTTTACAGATTGAATAATATCCCAAGATTTATAAAGAACTTCTTTAATACCTTCATTAAGTATTACAGACATTGGGAAAACAAGGTTTCCATCAGCTTCCACATGTTTTTTAAAGTCTTCGTAGATTTCCTCGTCCCATAAAAGGTCCATTTTATTAGCTAAAATTATTTGTTGTTTATTGGCTAATTTCTCACTAAATTTAGAAAGCTCGGTATTTATTTTATTGTAATCTTCTATGGGTGTTCTTCCATCAAGGCTAGCAATATCAACTATATGATAAATCATTTTACATCTTTCTATATGCTTTAAGAATTTGTGTCCTAAACCTACTCCTTCATGAGCACCTTCTATTAATCCAGGTATATCAGCGATAACGAAAGATTTACCTTCTTCCAATCTAACAACTCCTAACTTAGGTTCTAAAGTTGTAAAATGATAACTTCCAACTTTGGAATTAGCAGCTGAAACTTTATTGATGAAACTTGATTTTCCAACAGAGGGATATCCTACCAAAGCAACATCAGCTATTAATTTAAGTTCCAACTTAACAGTTAATTCTGCACCTTCTTTTCCTTTTCCAGCTATTTTTGGAGCTTTTCTAGTAGCAGTTTTAAAATGAACATTTCCATCTCCACCTCTACCACCTTTAAATAGAATTCTTTCTGCATGGACTTCATCTAAATCTAAAAGAAGTTTACCTGTTTGAGTGTCTCTAACTTGAGTCCCTACTGGAACTCTAATTATAAGATTTTCTCCTGTTTTTCCATGCATTTGTTTTTTTGCACCATTTGCACCGTTTTGAGCAGTGAAAAGTTTTTTATACTTAAAATCGATTAAGGTATTGATATTAGGATCAGCTATAAAAATAACATCCCCACCATTACCACCATCTCCACCGTCAGGACCTCCAAATTGAATACATTTTTCTCTTCTAAAAGTGGAGGCACCATCTCCACCATTACCTGCTTTTATAGTTACTATTACCTCATCTATAAACATTTATTATCTCCTATAAAACTTTATTTTAACTTTATATAAATTTCCTGAATAAATAAAAGAAATTTTCCACAATTATAATCAGTACATTGTACTATGAATTATGGTTTTTTTCAAGCTTTTTAAATTATCAAAGTTTGAAAAAAAAAATTATATTAAAGTGTTTAAAAAAACTTAAAAGGAGAAATATATTGATAAAAATATGCTATAATTAAATTAAATAAATTAATAAAATGTATAAAAATAAAAAATTGATAAAAACATAATAATTTGTTCTAAAGTTGAGCTTGGAGGAGAGTAGAATGTACGTAGTAGAAAGAGGGGAGTGTAAATTAGGAGCTAGTATTAAAGGAGATGGAGTTAATTTTGGAATATTTTCAAGAAATTCAAAAGAAGTTATACTTAATATTTTTAATGATGAAAATTCTAATAATCCAATTTTTTCATATAAATTACTTTCTAAAAAAAACAGAACTGGAGATATTTGGCATATTTATATAAAAGGATTAAAAGAAAACATGTTTTATACATGGAACATAAATAAAGAAAATAACTTAAATTCAAAGAAAAAACTCCATGTTATTGATCCATATTCCAAAGCTTATACACAAAATAAAGAAAATATTTTTCAAAAAGCAGTTATTATTAATGATGAATTTTTGAATAGAGAAATAAAAAGACCGAATATTTCATTGGAAGATACTATTGTTTACGAAATGCATATATCTCTTTTTACAAAAAGTCCAACTTCAAATGTGAAATATCCTGGTTCATATAAAGGAGTAATGGAGAAGATAGAACATCTAAAAAAGTTAGGAATTACTACTGTGGAAATTTTACCAATTTTTGAGTTTGATGATTTTGTGGTGGGAAAGAATCCAATTACAAAAGAATCGCTTAAAAATGTTTGGGGATATAATCCAATAGGTTTCTTTGCTGCAACATCAAAATATTATTCTGGAATAAATGATTTAAAAGGAAAATTTGAAAACCCTCTTAAAGAATTTGTAGAATTAGTCGATTTACTACATGATAATGGAATGGAGATCATTTTAGATGTAGTCTACAATCACACTGCTGAAGGAAATGAAGAGGGGAAAATATTTAATTTTAAAGAAATGGATAATGATATTTTTTATCTAATGGATAAAAAAACAGGGGGCTATATAAACTATTCTGGAACGGGAAATACTATGAATTGTAGTCATCCAGTTGTAAAAACCATGATAATAGATTCCTTGAGATATTGGTATGATAAAGTTGGAGTAGATGGATTTAGATTTGATCTAGGGGCAATATTAGGAAGAGGTTACCAGGGGGAATGGTTAGGTTCAAAGAACTCATTATTAAATGATATTTCAAATGATATAATTCTTTCTAGAGCAAAAATAATGACCGAACCTTGGGATGCAGGTGGCGGTTATTTTATGAATGAATTTCCTATAAATTGGAGTGTTTGGAACGGAAGATTTAGAGATACTGCGAGAAATTTTATAAAGGGAGATTTTGGAGTAATAAATGAATTGATACAAAGAGTTACAGGGAGTTTAGATATATTTAAAAACCAAGATAAAAACTCATTGAATAGTTTGAATTTTATAACAGCTCACGACGGATTTACATTGTTGGATTTAGTATCTTATAATAGGAAAAATAATATTGAAAATGGGGAAAACAATAGAGATGGTGAAAATAATAATAATTCATGGAATCATGGGTTAGAAGGTGAAACTAGTTGCGATAAAATTAATAAGCTAAGAAAAAAACAAATGAAAAATTTGATGATACTTCTTCTTATTTCTAGAGGAATACCTATGATTTTAATGGGAGACGAATTAGGAAAAACACAAAATGGAAATAATAATTGTTATTGTCAAGATACAAAGCTTAATTGGATAGATTGGAAAAGAGCGGAACAATATTCAGATGTCACTTATTTTTTTAAGAAAATGATTAAATTTAGAAAAATTCATAATGGATTAAAAGAGAAAAAATATAATACTCGTTTTGGGGAAATAACATTTCATGGAGTAAAAGCACATATTCCTGATTTATCTTACGAATCTCATTCTATTGCTTTTATGTTTGAATATGAAAAAAATGCTGAGATATATGTTGCTTTTAACTCATATTTTAAAAATCTAGAATTTGAGTTACCTATTATTCATGGTAAAGAATGGCATTTAGTTGCAGATACTCAAAAAGAAGGAAAGGACTCATTTTTGGAAAAAACTATAGTTATATCCAGTGGAAAGTATAATGTAGCTGGAAGAAGTTCTATTATCGCTATAGCTAAAAATAAAAAGATATAACAAAAATAACATTTTAGGGGGATTTATGTTAGAGGTAAAGGGAAGAACAGCTTGTGAAGGAATAGTTATTGGAAAAGTATTTATTCAGAAACCAAAGGAATTTAATATAGAGCGAAAAAAAATAGAATCAAATAAAATAGAAGAAGAAATAGTACGTTGGAAGAAGGCTATGGAAAAGTCCAAGGAAGATATAAGAAGATTAAAACAAAATTTAAAAAAGAAACTAAATAAAAAAGAGTTAGATATTTTAATGGCACACATAGTAATGTTAGATGATCCCATGTACATAAAAGATATTGAAAAAATAATGAGAGTAGAAAATATAAATGCAGAATATGCAGTGAAAAAAATATCAGATAAGTATTTTAATCTTTTTGAACAATTAAAAGATCCAGTATATAATCAAAGAAAATCAGATATAAAAGATATTTCTGAAAGAATTTTAGAAAATTTATTAAATGAAGAAGAAGTAAAAGGTGATATGAATGGAAAAATATTTGTAGGTAGGGAGATGCTTCCATCAGATTTACTAAAAGCTATATATGAAAATATTAGCTTTAAAGGAATAGTTTTGGAATATGGGGGGGAAACATCCCATGTTGCAATTTTGGCAAAAAGTTTGGGAATTCCAACATTGATGGGGATAAATAGTAGTATATATGTAAAATTTCTAGAAAATGAGGAAATAATATTAGATACAAGAAAAAATTATGAAAAAATTATAATTTCTCCCACGAAAGAAACAATTGCAGAATATATATTTCTTAGAAATGAAATAGAGTTAGAAAAAGAAGAGCAGGAAAAATTATTAGAATTACCTTGTGAAACAAAGGATGGGATAGGAATAAGTTTAAAAATAAATGTTGCAGGAATGGTTGATGTATTAGGGATAGAAAAAAACAAAGCTGATGGTGTAGGTTTATTTAGAACAGAGCTTATGTATATGGAGTCATCAAGTTTTCCTAGCGAAGAGGAACAAGTTTCTATTTATGAAGAACTAATTGGTAATATTGCAAAAGAAAAAGAGGTTGTAATTAGAACCTTGGATATAGGTGCAGATAAAAAACTATCTTATTATGAAATGAAAAAAGAAGACAATCCTTTTTTAGGAGTCAGAGGAATAAGACATAGTTTAAGAAATACTAAAATTTTAAAAACACAGTTGAGAGCTATTTTAAGAGTAGCTTATGGAAAGAAAATTAAGATAATGTATCCAATGATAACTAAAATAAAAGAACTTTTAGAAGTAAAAGAAATATTAGAAAAATGTAAAGAAGAGTTGGAAAAAGAGGGAATTTTGTACGGAAAAGAAATCGAAGAAGGAATAATGGTGGAAGTGCCGTCAGTTTCTTTAATGGCAGAGCAATTTTCAAAACATGTAGATTTTTTTAGTATAGGAACTAATGATTTAACTCAATATATACTAGCAACAGATAGATTATCTGAAGAATTAGTTGATCTTTATGATCCTTATGACCCATCAGTATTAAAAGCTATATCTTTTGTTGCAGATGCTGCAATAAAAAATGGAAAAGGAGTTTCTGTTTGTGGAGAAATGGCAGGTGAAGAAATGGCAATAGTGGCATTTTTAAGTATGGGGATATATGATTTAAGCATGGTTCGTTCTTCTATTTCAAAAGCTAGAAGCATTGTTAGAAAAATCAGAATATCTGAACTAAAAGAGATAAAAAAAGAAATATTAAGTTCAGAAAATTCTAAAGAAATAAAAAAAATATTAAATGGGTATTTAAAAAAAGAGTAATATAATGGTATAATATAAAGTTGATAAAATTCAAATGAAGTTTGATTAAAAAAAATTTTTGATAAAAGGTAGGTATTTCAAGTGAAAAGTATAATAGTGGAGATAAAAAACAGAGCTGGATTACATGCTAGACCCTCATCATTATTTGTTCAAATAGCATCAGAATTTGAAGCAGAAATATTAGTGAAATGTGATGATGAAGAAATAAATGGGAAGAGTATTATGGGACTCATGCTTTTAGCTGCTGAACAGGGGAGAAAATTAGTTTTAGAAGCTGATGGTGAGGATGAAGAACAATTATTAGAAGCTCTGAGGGAACTTGTGGAAGTAAAGAAGTTTAATGAGGAGTAAAAATGGAAATAATAAGAGCAAAAAAAATGGGCTTTTGTTTTGGGGTTAAAGCTGCAATAGATACATGTTATAAATATGTAAAAAGAATAGAGTCTGGGTTTAATGTTTATTTATTAGGAATGATTGTTCATAATGAATATGTGGTTGAAGAGTTAAAAAAGATAGGATTCAAAACGATAACAGAGGAAGATATTATTTCTCAAAGAGTTATTTTGACCAAAGAAGATGTTGTTATCGTTAGAGCTCACGGAACTAGAAAAGACGTCTATGATAAGCTTATAGAATCAAAAGTGAAATTAGAAGATGCAGCTTGTATTTTTGTAAAAGATATAAGGAAAAAACTTTTAGAGAGAGAAAATGAAAATAATGATATAATATTCATAGGAGATAAAGCACACCCAGAAGTTCAAGGGATTATATCTTTTGGGAATAATATTCATATATTTAAAGATTTAGAGGAGTTAAAAAAGTTTGATATTAATGAAAAAAAACAATATTCACTACTAACTCAGACAACTTTAAACAAAGAAAAAATGAAAGAAATAAAAAATCACTTGGAAAATAACCACTTGAATGTTAATATATTTAATAAGATATGTGGTGCGACTCAAGAAAGACAACATGCAGTGGAGGAGTTAGCAAAGATTTCTGATATTGTTTTAATTATTGGAGGAAAAAAAAGTTCCAATACAAAAAAACTATATGAGATTTCATCGTTAATAAATAAAAACACAAAATTATTAAATCGTGAAGATGATTTGATAATGTCATGGTTTGAAGGAGTAAAAAAAATAGGTATTACAGCAGGGGCATCGACACCTGAAGAAATAATAAAAAAAATAGAAAATAAAATAAGGGGGCACTTTAATGTCTAACATGGATCAGTACAACGAGTTTGAAGCTTTATTAAACGAATATCTTCCGCCAGAGGAAAAAGGAAAGGTAAAAGTAACAGCAAAAATATCACAAGTTGATAGAAACTTTGCATATCTTGACGCTGCAGGACAACCAACAGCTATAAGAGTAAGAACGGAAGAATTAGAAGGTTATAATCTTGGAGATGAAATTGACGTTCTTTTAATTGGAGAAACTGAAGATGGTGAATTTTTAGTAGGATCAAGAAGAAGAGTGGATATGGAAGAAGGTATGAAAATTGTTGAAAAAGCTTTTGAAACAAAAGAAATTCTAAATTGTAAAATAATAAAAAAAATAAATGGTGGATATATTCTTGAATTTATGAAACAACAAGGATTTTTACCAAACTCTCTTTCAGAGATACCAATGAAAGATTCAGAAAATGCAGCAGGACAGCTAATAGATGTAATGGTTAAAGATATAAAAATGGACAAAAAAGGAAAAAGAGTTACTTTTTCTAAAAAAGATATTACACTTTTAAAAAGTGCTGAAGAATTAGCTGCTATAAAAGTTGGAGATATTTTAGATTGCGAAGTTTCTGATGTTTTAGAATTTGGATTAAATATTAGATATGGATCTGTAAGAGGATTTGTTCATATTTCAGAAATTTCTTGGAAAAAAATAGATTCTGTTAAGGGAATCTATAACTCAGGAGACAAGATTCAATGTAAAGTTTTAGCTATAGATCTAGAAAAGAAGAACTTAAAATTATCAATAAAATCTTTAACTAGAAATCCTTGGGAAGTTGCAAAAGAAACAATTACAATAGGAGATTTAGTAGAAGGAAAAATAACAAGAGTAGTACCTTACGGAATATTTGTAGAAGTTACTTCTGGAGTAGAAGGTTTAGTTCATGCGTCAGATTTTACTTGGAATAAGAAAAAAATAAATGTTTCTGATTTTGTAAAAGTTGGAGATATTGTAAAAGTTAAAATTATGGATTTTGATGCAAATGGAAGAAAATTGAAACTTGGAATAAAACAACTAAGTGAAAATCCTTGGGCAAATGCAGAAGCTAAATTTGCACTGGGAACAAAATTATCAGGAAAAATATTAGAGATTAAGAATTTTGGAATATTTGTAGAAGTTGATAATGGTGTAGATGCTTTTATACATCAGTCTGATATTTCTTGGCAAGGAGAAGAAATTCCAAAGTATAAAATAGGTGATATAATTGAATTCGCAGTAAGTGAATTAAATAAAGAAGAGAATAAAATTAAAGGAAGTATAAAAATACTACAAAAAAGTCCTTGGGATAAAGTTGTAGAAATTTATAAGGTTGGAGATAAAGTTCAAAAAGATATAAAAACTATAATGGATTTTGGAATATTTGTAAACTTAGAGAAAGGTGTGGATGGATTTATTCCTACTCAATTAGTTTCTAAAGATTTCATTAAAAATCTTAAAGATAAATTCCAAGTAGGACAATCTGTAACTGCTGAAATTATTGAAATAGATAGAGATAAAAAGAAAATAAAAATGTCTATAAAAAAACTTGAATTAGATACAGCAAAAACAGAAGAGAGAGAACTAATTGCAAAGTATTCAGAGTCAAGCTCAAAATAAATTTGCAAGTCAAAAATGAGGGAGGAATTCCCTCATTTTTATTTGAAAAAATTGATGATTTATGGTAGAATGTTTACTAGCTTAGTAATAAAATTATAAGGGGAAATTAAATATGTTAATAAAAGCTATACTGATAATAATCATAGGATCTTTAATTGGATGGATAACAAATTTTATAGCAATAAAAATGCTTTTTAAACCACATAGAGAAATTAAAATTTTATTTTTAAAAATTCAAGGGGTTATTCCTAAAAGAAAACATGAAATAGGAGTTAAGATAGCAGAGACTATAAAAAATCAAGTGATTTCCATGCAAGATATTTTAAATTCTATGGATAAAGAAGAATTAGGAAATCAATTAGAGAACATTGTAGATAAAATTCTAAAAGGAAAAATAAAACCAGAAATAGTAAAGCAATTTCCAATGGCAGCAATGTTTTTATCAGATTCAATTGTAGAAAAAATAAATAATTCAATAAAAGAAATTATTGTAAAAAATAGAGATGAAATAATTGAAACTATATTTTTAGCTTTAGAAGAAAATGTTGATTTTGAAAAAATAATAATAAAAAATATAGATGCATTTTCTTTAGATGAATTGGAAGAAATAACTTTTACTTTGGCAAAGAACGAACTACAGCACATAGAAATTATAGGAGCTGTATTAGGTGCTATTATAGGAGTTATTCAGGTAGGAATAAGTTTTTTAATTTAAATCTCTAAAAATAGGAGAATTATGGAAGAGAGAGTTTTAACTCCAAACGAGTTTCAAAGTGAAGCGGAAGTTCAAAAAAATTTAAGACCTAAAAAAATGGAAGATTATATAGGACAAGAATCTCTAAAAATTAAAATGGGAATATATATAGAAGCTGCCAAGAAAAGAGGTAGTTCTATAGATCATATTTTATTATATGGGCCACCAGGGCTTGGAAAAACTACATTAGCAGGAGTAATAGCTACTGAAATGGGTTCTAATTTAAAAATAACTTCAGGACCAATAATAGATAAAGCGGGAGATCTTGCTGCTATATTAACTTCTTTAGAAGAGAATGATGTTTTATTTATAGACGAGATACATAGGTTAAATACTTCAGTGGAAGAAATATTATATCCAGCTATGGAAGATGGAGAGTTAGATATAATAATAGGAAAAGGACCTTCTGCTAGGTCTATTAGAATTGAGCTTCCAAACTTTACTTTAATAGGAGCTACAACAAAAGCAGGACTTTTAAGTGCTCCCTTAAGAGATAGATTTGGAGTAACTCATAAAATGAATTATTATACAGATGAAGAAATTATAAAAATAATTTTAAGAGGTGCTAATATCTTAGGCTCTAAAATAAATATTGAGAGTGCTGAAAAAATAGCTTTGAGAAGTAGGGGAACACCTAGAATTGCAAATAGAATTTTGAAAAGAGTAAGGGATTATTGTGATGTAAAGGGTAACGGAGATATAAATATATTTTTAGTGGAAGAAGCTTTAGAAATATTGGGGATAGATAGTTCAGGATTAGATGAGTTAGATCGTGAAATAATAACAGCTATAATAGAAAATTATGGTGGAGGTCCTGTTGGAATAGAAACCCTATCTTTAGTTTTAGGTGAGGATAAAAGAACTATTGAAGAAGTTTATGAACCCTATTTAGTAAAAATTGGTTATATAAAACGAACTAATAGAGGAAGAATTATTACTGAGAAGGCAAGGGAATATTTTTCTCAGAATTTAGATAAAAATTAGTTAATGTATGAAGGAGTTATTATGAAAATAAGTACAAAGGTTAGATATGGAATAAAAGCTCTAAAATATATAGTGGAAGAGAGCCGAGAAAATAAATTAGTGAGGATAAAGGAAATTTCAGAAGCTGAAAATATTTCTATTCAATACTTGGAACAAATATTATTTAAATTAAAAAATGAAAAAATAATTGAAGGGAAAAGAGGACCTAGTGGGGGTTATAAAATGATGATAAATCCAAAAGATATAACTCTTCATGATCTTTATAGAATTTTAGATGAAGATGAAAAAGTAATAGATTGTAATGAAAGTTTATCTAAAAAAGAATTTTGTGAGGAAAAGGGTTGTGATTCTGGTTGTATATGGGGACAGTTAGATGCTGCAATGACAAAAATATTAGTTAATACAACTTTAGAAGATTTAGTAAAAAATCAACAACTGATAGGTGATTAATAGTGATAAGTGTTATAATAGATAAAGAGACAGACAACAAAATAATTGAGAGTGAAAAAAGAATTATAATTAGAGAAAAAAATGATATAAATCATTTGAAAAATTCTTTTAGAATTAAAATTGGCGAAAAAATTAGAGCAGTAGATGGAGAGTTTGAATATATTATTCAAGTACTAGAAATTGAAAAAAAAGAAATAATATGTGAGATTATAGAAAAAAATGAAGATAAATTTTCAACAAGAACTATTATTCATTCAGCAATAGGAATGCTAAAAAATGATAAGATGAATTTAACAATTCAAAAATTAACAGAGATTGGAGTTGGGAAAATAATTCCATATTTTAGTAAAAGATGTATAATAAAACTTAGTGAAAAAAAAGATAAATGGGATTTAATTTCAAAAGAAGCTTTAAAACAGTGTCAGGGTGTGCGATTTTTAGAAATACCTGAACCTGTAAATTTAGAAAAATTAGAATTGACTAGTTACGATTTAATAATAGTACCTTATGAAGCAACAGAAGAATATAGTTTAAAAAATATAATAACAAAATTAGAATCAAAACCTAAAAAGATTTTATATATAATTGGACCAGAAGGTGGTTTTGAGAGTAGCGAGATAGCTTATTTAGAGAAGCAGGGAGCTAAAATAGTAACTTTAGGAAAAAGGATACTGAGAGCAGAAACTGCTTCTATTATTGTAGGGGGAATATTAATTAATGAATTTGAATAAAACTGTAGCTTTTTATACTTTAGGTTGTAAAGTAAATCAATATGAAACTGAAAGTATAAAAAATCAACTAATAAATTTAGGATATAAAAATGTAGATTTTGAGAATAAATCTGATATTTATATAATAAATTCATGTACTGTAACTAGTGTAGCAGATAAAAAAACAAGAAATATGATGAGAAGAGCAAAAAAAATGAATCCATTTGCAATAGTTATATTGACGGGCTGTTATGCACAAACAAACTCCAAAGAACTTATGGAAATTGAAGAAATTGATTATGTTGTAGGGAATGTAGATAAACAATCAATTGTTAAATTAATAAAAGAGTTGGATGAAAAAAAACAAGAAAAACTCTTAAATCATAATATCTTTGAATCTAAGGTGTATGAAGAATACGAGTTTGCAACTTTAAGAGAAATGACTAGAGCTTATGTTAAAATACAAGATGGATGCAATAGTTTTTGTTCTTATTGTAAAATACCTTTCGCCAGAGGGAGAAGTAGATCGAGAGAACTTAAAAATGTACTAGAAGAGATAAAAAAATTAGTTGTAGAAGGATTTAAAGAAGTAATTTTTATAGGAATTAATATAGGTTCTTATGGGGAAGATTTAAAAGAAACAATAACTTTTGAAGATTTGGTAAATGCTACTGTACAAGTAGAAGGTATAGAAAGAGTTAGATTTGGCTCTGTATACCCTGATAAAATAAGTGATGAATTTATCTCTCTTTTTAAAAATGAAAAAGTAGTTCCACATATTCATATTTCTCTTCAATCTTGTGATGATACTGTTTTAAAAATGATGAAAAGGAACTATGGGACAAAACTTATAGAAGAAAGATTGTTTAAATTAAGAGAAAGAGTCCCTAATTTAGAATTTACAGCAGATGTTATTGTAGGGTTTCCAGGGGAAACAACTGATATGCATGAGAATACTTATAATTTAATTAAAAAGATTGGATTTTCGGATTTACATGTTTTTCAGTATTCAGATAGAGAAAATACAGTTGCAGAAAAACTACCGAATAAAGTAGATGTTAAGGATAAAAAAGAAAGAGCAGAAGAGTTACAAAAACTGAGAGAAGATATGGTTAGATTAAGAAGAGAAAAATATATAGATAAAAATTTAAAAGTTTTAGTGGAAGAAATAAAAGAAGATTATGCCTTTGGACATACTGAAAATTACATAAAAATAAAGATGAATAGAGAAAATGTTGTGGTTGGAAATATTTATGAAGTTTTATTAAAAAAAGTAGAAAAGGAGTTGCTTGTAGGTGAAAAAAAGAAATAAAATATTTTATATTGCAGGGATAATTTTTTCTATAATAGTTGTTTTGGTAGTTTTTTTTGTGAAAAACATAAATGATCATAATTCTGATATTAAAAATTTTAATAAATATATGATAGTTGGAAAAGAGAATTTAATAGTAGTTTATGAAGAAAAATTAGCAATAAAAATTCCTTATGAAATTCAAGTGGATAAAACACAAACTTTTGGAGATATAGTTGATTTAAAAAATTATGATAAACTTTTAGAAGTTGTAAATAGAATTTTTCCAGAAAAAATAGATGTATATAGAGTTGTTAAATATGGAAATATAGATATAGATGTAAAAAATCATAAAAATATTCCCGAGACAACTGTTGATGATAAGCGTTATATATTAACATCTAGTGTTTATTCTATGTTTAGAGATTATTACAGAGGAAATAAAGGTCAAAATACAGCCTATGAAGATACTATTATAGATATATTAAACGCCAAAGGAAAATCAGGGTATGCAAGAAAAGTTGGTGAAAAATTAAAAAAAGCTTATGGAATAAAGTATAATGCTGCAAATTTCGAAAAAAATTCAGAAGAAAGTTTTATTATATTAAATGATGATATTTCCAAAGATAAAATTGAAAAAATGATAATGGAATTAGATGAAAATTATTTAAAAATAAAAAATACTCCTTCCATGCCAACTTTAGCTAGTGCAGTATTTGGACTTGGAAAAGAAGAAAAAATTTCTACAAAGATAAAAATTTATGGTAAAGAAGTAGAAATTAATAAAATTGAGAAATTATTAAAAGATAATGATTATAAAAATATAAGTTCAGAAAGGGTAAATATTGATTCTAAAAACTCAACAATTGAGTATTCTGAAGAAGATTATTTCATAGCTTATAAAATAGGAAAAAAAATAGGTATTAGTAATTTAATTGAAAAAAATGAGGATAAAAATATTATCAAAATAAAAATAGGACAATAATTACACTAATTTATAGATGAAAGGACAATAATTATGTTTGATTTTATAGCTTTTATATTAATTTTTTTAGAAATAACTTTAGCGGGAAAGTTTTTATGTCTTATCATAACTCTTCCCTATATATTGTATCTAATAAATCAAAACTCTTTAAAAACAATAATATATATACC
>CAMTIW010000038.1 GCA_947072665.1 uncultured Fusobacteriaceae bacterium
ATTTAAAAATTTGAATTTTTTAATCTTAAAAAACATGACTTTTACAATTGTCTAAGAAATTAATACTCTATATTAATTATATACTAGAAAAGCTTATATTTCTATTTTAATAACTTATTTTTATAATTTATTGTATTGTATTCTATACTAAAATAAATAAATAGGACAGTTGTCCTTTTTTAGTTGTTTTTTATTTTTTTTGTGCTAAAATTTATTAAAGAGGTGATTTTTTATGAAAACTGTTCAAGAATATATAGAGTTTTATAAATTAGAAAATATAATAACTGAGGAAATAAGAGATAAAGTTTATCTCCAAAATTTTTATAAAGGTGCTTCCTTACTTGGAGCACATGATAAAGTCAAAAATATTTATTTTATTCTCAAGGGTAAAGTTGAAATATCTTACATATTAACAAATGGAAAAAAACTTTTTATAAACTTTTTATATCCTTTGGAAATCTTTGGAGATATAGAATATATCAATAGGAATTCAGCACTTTTTGATGTTTATGCCACCGAAGAAACTATCGTATTAATTCTTCCAATTAAAATAGCAGATAGATATCTCCATGATAATCCATATTTTTTAAAATTTATATGTGAAGAGGGAAATAAAAAACTTTTAAAAACCAATAAAGCTATACTCCTTAGAAAATCTTTACCTTTAAAACCTTTTTTTTGTAACTATATAATCAATAAAAACTTTCATATCACTTTTAAAAAATTAGATGACCTAGCAGAAGAATTAAATGTAAGTTACAGAAATCTAACTAGAATAATAAAAGAGTTAGTTTTAGAAGGTATAATAGAAAAAAATAGATATGATATTAAAGTTTTAGAAAAAGATAAAATTTTAAAATTTAAAGAAGAAATTTTATAAATATATTGTTATAAAAAAAGAGGTTATTCATTTTTTATTTGAAGTAACCTCTTTTTGTAAATTTAATTATTTAACTATAATTTCACCTGAACTAATTTTTTGCTTAATTTCTTCTAATTTAGCTATATTTTCCGCACCAATAATATCTTTAGTATTTCTGAAATCTGTGGTTCCTACTCCATTTTCTTTTATTCCAAAATTATATACTCCTGGGGTAAAATTTCCATCTATAACTGATTTAACAGTTTCAAATACTGCTACATCTACATTTTTAACCATAGATGTAAGAACAACTCCTGGAGCAATATCATCTTGATCAGAGTCCACTCCTAATGCATATACATTAGATTCTCTCGTAGCATCAATAACACCTATTCCTGTGGCTCCCGCAGCATGATACACAACATCAGCACCTTGTCTTATTTGTGATATAGCTACTTCTTTTCCCTTTACTGGATCATTAAATGCATTAGAACTACCCACATATGAAACTAAAACTTTTATATCTGGTTTAATATACTGAGCTCCTTGAGTAAATCCACTTCTGAATCTTTCGATTAAAGGAACCTGCATTGCACCCACAAAACCAACTGTATCTGTTTTTGTCATCATAGCAGCTAAAGCTCCTACTAAAAATGATCCCTCTTGTTCTTTAAATAATAAACTTCTTGTATTTGGTTCATTTACAACATCATCAATAATTGCAAATTTAATATTTTTATAATCTTTTGCAACTTTTTCAGCAGCATCTCTCATTTGAAACCCAGTAGCTACTATTAAATCATATCCTGCATCTGCATATTCTCTTAAAAATTGCTCATCTTCAGCTGATGAAGAAGGCTCTACATATTTAAAATCTATCCCTAATTCTTTTTTTGCATTTTCCAAACCTCTAAATGCTGAATCATTAAAAGATTTATCACCCAGCCCTCCAGTTGCCATGACTATACCAACCTTTAAAGGATTTTTTGTTACAGTTGTTTCAGTTTTCTCTTCTTTTGTTCCACCACAAGCAACTAAAAAAAGAGATGTTAAAATTATTAAACCTGAAAATAATTTCTTCATTTTTTCCCCCTTTCATTATATTGAAATAACAATATTATTTTATCATAATAATGAAAAATAAACAATATTTTTGTAGGGATAACATACACTTTTTATTCATTAATTATTGATATTACTTCAAATTCTTCTTCTGATAATATTTTTTTTATCTCATTTTCATCAAAATTATTATTAGGAACTACAACTGCTTTTCCTAACTCAACACTTTTAATACTTTCTATTCCTTTTACTTCAGATAAAACTTCTTTTATAAGAGCTACACATTTAATACAACTCATACCTTGAATTTCAATTATTTTGTTCATAACTTCCCTCCTAGTTTTGTTTTTCTCCTACTTTAATTTCACCAGATTTTATTTTATTTTTTATTTCTTCTAATCTAGCTAATTTTTCTGCTCCAATTATATCTTTTGTAAATTCAAAATTAGTAGTTCCTACACCATCTTGAGCTACTCCTAAAACTTTTATTCCAGCCTTATAGTTCCCTTCTTTTACTTCCTTAATTGTCTCAAATACAGCTTTATCTACATTTTTTACCATGGATGTAAGTACATATCCTTTAGCTACATCATCTTGATTAGAATCTACACCTATAGCATATATACCTTTTTCTTTAACTGCTTCAAATATTCCAGCACCACTTGCTGCTGCTGCATGATATATCACATCTGCATCCCCATTAATCATAGCATATGTATTTTCTTTTCCTTTCACCGGATCATTGAATGGATTATTTCCACCTATATAACTTACTAAAACTTTTATATTTGGCTTAACATATTTTGCTCCCTCTTCAAATCCATTTCTAAATTTATTTATCTGAGGAACATCCATTCCTCCTACAAATCCAACTACATCTGTTTTTGACATCATAGCTGCTACTGCTCCTACCAAAAATGACCCCTCATCCTCTCTAAAAGTCAAAGCTACCATATTTGGAAGGTCTATTGCTGAATCTACAAGAACAAATTTAATCTTAGGATATTCTGTAGCTACTTTTTTTACAGCATCTGCCATTTGGAAACCAGTAGCTATAACTAAATTATAATTTGCTTCTGCATACTCTTTTAAAAATTGCTCATCTTCACTAGGAGAAGCTGGTTCAACATATTTAACAGTTACACCTAATTTATCCTCTGCCATTTCTATACCTCTATAAGCTGAATCATTAAAAGATTTATCTCCTAGTCCTCCAGTTGATAAAACTAATCCAACTTTTATAGGTGTTTCTTCTTTCAAATTATCCATTTTTTTTACTTCTTTTTCTTTTCCACATGAAGCAAAAATACCTAAACAAAATAAAACTAATACACTCTTCTTAAATCTTTTCATTTAACTCCTCCATTATTTTTAAATATTTTAAATTTAATTATTTATTTTCTAATTCTATTGTAGCCTTTAATCTTTTAAGTCCGCTTTGTATAGCTTTAATTTTAAATTTACTTATTCCTTTTATTTCAGATAATTCTTCCACAGTTGCATCTTGTAAGGTTGTTAAATTATCATAAGCACTTATTAATTTATCTATATCTTTTTTAGTCAACTTACTTATTTTATTTAAAACCCTATATCCTTTAGATACAACTTTATTATCTAAACTACTGTATGTTTTACCATAACCTAAAATTTGTGAAAATCTTTCTAGCTCTAAAAGCTCTCTATCTGTTAGTTTTTCTAATTCGCTATTAATGCTGAATAAATTAAAATCTTTTTTATCATTTAGATTATAATCTTTTATAAACTCATTTTTCTCTTCTTTTACATTTAAAAGAAGTTCATGCATTTGTAAATTCATTAACCTTCCGTCTGTTCCTAATTCAATTACATAACCTTTCAATTCTTTTTTTATTCTATAGACCATTTCAAATCTTTGTAGAACAAAAGATATCTCATGTATTGTAACTAAATCATCCAACTCTAAAATTGTTAAATTTGCTAAACAATTATCTAAAACATGCCTATATTTTTCTAAAGTTTTTAGTGCTTGAGTTGCCTGTTCAATTACTACAGAAATACTTTTTAATCTATATTTAATTTTTCCTTTATATAAAGTTACAGATTTTTTTCTTTCTGAGATGGCTATTATTAATTTATTAGTTTGAAGAGCTGTTCTTTGTGCAGTTCTATGTCTAGTCCCGCTTTCTGTTGTAAAAAAAGATCTATCAGGATGTAAATGAACATTTGCATAATATATTCTTTCTATATTTTCATCTATAACTATTGCTCCATCCATTTTGGCTAACTCAAATATTCTTTCAGATGTATATTTACAGTCAATTAAAAATCCACCATCTAGCATCTTTTTTATTTCTTCATTAAAACCAACAACAATAAGTCCCCCTCTTCCACCTTCTAGTATACTAAATATTCCTTCCCTAAGAGCTGTTCCAGGAGTAACTTGTGAAATAAGTTCCAATAAATTGTCCCGATCCATTTCCTACACCATCCTTTCTATAACTTCATCTAAATTTTTTAGATATATTAGTTTAAGATTATAATTGTTTTTTTCTATTTCTTTTTTATTAGAAAGTGGAACATAGACTCCCTTAAACCCCAATTTTTCAAGTTCTCTTAACCTTCTATCAATAAAAAATACTTTTCTTACTTCACCTCGAAGTCCCAATTCTCCAATAGCTGCTATTTTTTGACTAATGGGTATACCTCTATAAATAGAAATTAAAGATATTAAGACTCCTAAATCTGCAGCAGGATCCTTCATTACTATTCCACCAGGAATATTTATAAAAATATCTTTGGCTCCTAGAGACATTCCCATTCTTTTTTCCCCTATTGCTATTAAAATTTGGATCCTATTTCTGTCAAAACCTTGGACTACTCTTTTAGGAATTCCGATAGTCATATCTGTTAAAAGAGCTTGAACTTCTAATAAAAAAACTTTCGTTCCTTCCAATATAGGAACTACCATACTACCTATATTTTTTTCTTCTCTTTCACTTAAAAAAAATTCAGAAGAATTTTTTACTTCCTTTAGTCCTGACTCCTCCATACTAAACACAGCTAATTCATTAGTCGAACCAAATCTATTTTTACTACTTCTAAGTATTCTATAGAAAAGGCCTTCTTCTCCCTCAAAACTAAAAACAGCATCTACAATGTGTTCTAAAAGTTTAGGACCTGCTAATTTCCCATCTTTTGTTATATGCCCTACTATAAAAAAAGATATATTTAAAGTTTTAGCTAATTCAACTATTCTCAGTGCACACTCCCTAATTTGAGTTGGATTTCCAGCCATAGAGTCATAACTTGCATTATATATTGTTTGAATAGAATCTATAACTACAACTTTTGGTTTTTTTGCTGATATATACTCATATATAACTTGCATTTCTGTTTCTGACATTAAGAATAAATTTTTATTTCCTACTCCTAAACGTTCTCCTCTATTTTTTATTTGCATTGGAGACTCTTCTCCAGAAATATATAAAACATCACCATATTTCGTATATTCATTTACTAATTGTAATAAAAGAGTAGATTTTCCTATCCCAGGATTTCCTGTTATTAGAACTACTTCTCCTATAACCAATCCACCACCTAACAGTCTATCAAATTCAGAAATATTACTTTTATATCTAAAATTTTCATCCACTACCACATCATTAAAACTAAAAACTTTCTTTTTAGTTTCCAGTAAAGAAGTAGGGTTTTTAGAAATACCATTTCCTGTTTTTATTTCCATTTCTTCTTGAAAAGTACCCCATTCTCCACATTCTGGACATTTACCTATCCATTTTGATGCTTTGTATCCACATTCTCCACATATATGTAAACTTTTAGCCTTTGCCATTTTTCTCCTATTTTTTTTCTAAAGCTATTTTTTCTCTTATTTTTTTTTCCACAACTTCATCTAAATAAAGATTTAGTTTACCACCATTTAGTGCTACCTCTCTCACAACCGTTGAACTTAAATACATATATTTTTTAGAAGATGGTATAAATATTGTCTCTATTTCCTCTTCTGAAATTTCCTTATTAGCAAATGCCATGGTCAATTCATATTCATAATCTGAAACAGCTCTTAACCCTCTTATAATTAAAGTAGAATTATTTTCATGCATAAAATTTACAAGTAATCCTTGAAAACTTTTAACCTCTATATTTACAATATTTTTAAAAGTTTCTTTTACCATTTCTTCTCTTTCTTCTAAATTGAAAAGGTATTTCTTGTTCACATTATTCAGTACTACCACTATAAGTTTTTCTACTAATTTAGCTGCCCTTACTATTATCTCTGTATGTCCTTTTGTTATGGGATCAAAACTTCCAGAATATACTCCAATTTTCATAATTCTACACTTCCTTGCTATTTTATAAGAATAATCTCATACCATTTATCTAAATAAATCTCTTTAAATTTTAAAAGTTCTAATTTTTTTTTATATTTTTCAGTGTATGCAAGAATAAATTCAAGATATTCATTTTGAATTTTTTTATAAAGATCTCCATTTACCATAAGCCTTATTTTTGTAAAATCTTTATCTTTACATGTTTCTCTTAAATCTTTTAAAATATCTTCTATGAGAGCTTCTTTAGATTTTATTTTCCCTTTACCATTACACATAGGACAATCTTCATAAAAATAATGACCAAGTGGATTTCCTACTCTTTTTCTTGTCATCTCTATTAAACTTAAATCTGTAAAATGTACTATACTATTTTTTATCCTATCATTTTTTAAATTTCTTTCTAACTCTTCCAATAGTAATGTCTTATTTTCTTCATCTTTCATATCTATAAAATCGATTATTATTATCCCACCTATATTTCTCAACATAAGCTGTCTTGGAATCTCTTTTGCTGCTTCAATATTTGTTATATATGTTGTTTTTTCTAATCCAAATGCTCCTATATTTTTCCCTGTATTTACATCTATACTCGTTAAAGCTTCAGTTGTTTGAATAACAAGATAACCTCCACACTCTAGCCATACAATTTTTTCAAGAGAACTTTCTATAACTGGTGTTACTTTATAAAAGTCAAAAATATCTTGCTCATCATCATAAAGCTTTATTCTCTTTGCATTATTCATATCCCCAAAGGTATTAATATAGCTTAAAATTTCCCAATAGCTTTCTTCATCATTAATAACTAGTTCATCTATTTCACTACAAAATATATCTCTAGAAATTTTTGTTAATAAATCATTATCTTTATAGACTATTGCTCCTATTTTAGAATTATTTCTTTTTTCTAATATATTTTTCCATTTATTTAAAAGATATGCCATCTCTCTTTCAAAATGAAAAACTGATTTTCCAATAGCCTGAGTTCTTAAAATAACTCCTACTCCATCAGGTTTTATTTCTCGTATTATATCTTCTAATCTATTTTTTTCTTCTGAATTTTTTATTTTTTTAGAAATTGCTATATGATCATTATTTGGAAGTAATACCATATATTTTCCTGGGAGAGTATAATTGGTAGTAAGCCTAACTCCTTTGCTTCCATTAGGTTCTGTTATGGCTTGAACCATAACTTCCTCACCTACTCGCAAGAATTCTTCTATTCCACCATTGCCAACTTTCCCTTCTGGATATTTCTCTTCAAATTCTCTCAAATTATCTATATACAAAAAGCCATTTTTTTCTAATCCTATATTTATAAAAGAAGAATCCATTCCTGGAATTACATTGGATACTTTCCCCAAATATATATTTCCATTACTATCCCCTTCCCCCTCTCTCTCGACAAAAATTTCCATGACCCTGTCATTTTCTATAATAGCCGCTCTATATCCAAAAATATCTTTATTTATTATGATTCTTTTCATACTAAAATCCTCTTTAGAATATCTTTTCTTCCATATTTTTTTCCATTTATTAATATCTCATTTAAATTTAAATTTTTGTCTATTTTCACAAAAAACTTATCTCCTAATTTCTTTTTATTCACACCATTAATTCCAATTATTTTAGATATATTTTTCTCATTGGAATAAACTTCAATAAAATTTTTATTATTTTCTAATAATATTAACGATTGAATAAAATCTAAATAAATTTCTCCTTCAATAAGTTCTCTAAAAGCTGAATGAAATGGACCAGCTACAATTACTCCCTCTTCTCTTAAATCTTCAGAAGGTTGAAGTCCTACTCTAATTACTTTTATATCATTTAATTCTAAAAGAGAATATACTTTTTTTCCTACTTTTACTGCTTCTTCTAAAGAATATGGCGTATAGATACCTTCATTATACATCTTTTCCATTTTAGTTCCTGATAAAACTAATGTTGGATAAATTCTTGCCATAGTTGGTTTTAGTTCCACAGTTCTTTTAGCTGTCTCAAAATCAAGTTCTTCCGTTGTTCCAGGAAGTCCTAACATAAGTTGTATTCCAACATCTATATCAAATCTCTTTATCAATGCCACTGCTTTTTCCACTGCTTCCACTGGATAATTTCTTTCAGTTAAATCTAAAACTTTCTGATTTAGTGATTGAACCCCTAGTTCTATTGCTGTAACACCAAACTTTTTCAATTGTTCTAATATTTTATTATCTATACAATCTGGTCTTGTAGAAAGTCTTATGCCATGAACTAATCCTTTATCAATAAATGGTTTTACTACTTCTAGATATTCTCTTTGTAAACCAAATGATATCCCTGTAAAAGTTCCGCCAAAAAAAGCTACTTCTATTGTTGATTTTTTTGGCAGATATTCTAGATATTCTTCTATTATATTTTTAACTTCTATAGGTTTTATATCAGTTTCCATTCCATTTATCTTTTCTTGACTACAAAAAACACAAGAATTTGGACACCCTACATGATTTATAAAAATAGGGATATTATAATGTTTCATGAGTTTTTACCCCCACTTTTTTGGATAAATCTTTAGCTGCAGCTTGTTCTGCTAGTTTTTTATTTTTTCCTATTCCTTTTCCAAAAATTTTATTATTTAAACTCTCTGATCCAATTCTTACTACAATTTCAAAAGTTTTTTGATGATCTGGTCCTGTTTCTTTTACTACTTCATAAGTTGGAACTATTTTATATTCTTTTTGACTATATTCTTGAAGAATAGTTTTATAATCTAATATTTCTTCATTATCATCAACATTATCAATCCAATACTTAATATGACTAAGCGCTATCTTCTTTGCTGTCATAAAATCAGAATCTAAATATACTGCTCCTAACATAGATTCAAAGCAATCCCCTAATATAGAATTTCTTTCTCTTCCACCTGTCATCTCTTCCCCTTTACTCAAGAGTAGAAACTCTCCAAAACCTAAATCTTTTGAAATTCTAGCTAAAACTGGCTCACTTACAACCATGGATTTAAGTTTTGCTAGTTCACCCTCAGATGAACTAACAAAACTTTTATATAAATATTCAGTAACTATTAAATCTAGTACTGCATCGCCTAATAGTTCCATCCTTTCATTATTTATATTTTTATATCTCCAGTTTTCATTTCCAAAAGATCTATGAATAAAAGCCGTTTCCAAAAGAGACTTATTAGAAAATGTATATCCTATTTTTTCCTCTAACTCTTTTAAATTTTTATTCATATTATCTCCTATTTCTTCTTATTTTATTTTCTTCATAATTATAACTGCATTATGTCCACCAAAACCTAATGATGATGACATTGCTACATTCACTTCTTTTTCTATCATTATATTAGGTGCATAATTTAAATCCAATGTAGGATCTGGATTATCATAATTTATAGTTGGTGGTATTACATTTTCATATATAGAAAGTGCGATAATAGCCCCTTCTATTCCTCCAGCAGCACCTAAACAGTGACCTGTTGCTCCTTTTGTTGAAGATACTATAAGGTTTTTAGCATGATCTCCAAATACTGTCTTTATTGCCTGTGTTTCATTTCTATCATTTGCAGGTGTAGAAGTTCCATGTGCATTTATATAATCAATAGAATCAGAATTTATATTAGCCTCTTCTATTGCCATTTTCATAGCTCTAACTGCACCTTCTCCTCCTTCTGATGGAGATGTTATATGATAAGCATCACAAGATTCCCCATATCCTATTATTTCTGCATACATTCTAGCGCCTCTTTTTTTTGCTGCCTCATATTCTTCTAAGATTAATATTCCTGCACCTTCACCCATAACAAATCCATCTCTATCTAAGGAAAATGGTCTTGAAGCTTTTTTAGGATCATCATTTCTAGTAGATAAGGCTTTCATATTGGCAAAACCATTCAATGCAAAAGGAGTGATAGCTGCTTCTGTTCCACCGGCTATCATTGTTGTGGCTCTACCCATTTTAATAATTTCAAAAGCATCACCAATTGAATTTGTTCCAGCTGCACAAGCTGTTACAATGGCTTTATTTATACCTCTTGCCCCAGTATATATTCCAACATTTCCAGCAGCCATATTCGATATCATAGCTGGAATAGTAAATGGAGAAATTCTCTTTACTCCTTTATCCAACATATTTTTATGTTGTTCTTCAAAAATTTCCATTCCACCTATTCCAGAAGAAACTATTACACCTACTGAATCGGCATTTTCTGATGTTATTTCAAATTTAGCATCATTAAGAGCCATTCGTGAAGCAGCAATTGCAAACTGTGTATTTCTAGCTAATTTTTTTATTTCTTTTTTTTCAATTCCAAAATTAAGAGGATCAAATTCTTTGATTTCAGCTGCAATTTTAACTGGCATATCAGTAGTATCAAATCCTTCAATGTAACTGATTCCAGTTTCTCCACCTTTAATCTTAGACCATGTTTTTTCCATGGAATTTCCAAGTGAACTAATAATTCCTATTCCTGTCACTACTACTCTTTTCAATATAATCCCTCCATAATTTTCCTTATAATAAATTTACTTAATATTTTTAATAAATACAAATAAAGGGGTATATATTATACCCCTTCTTTTTACCTACTATTTATGAGCTGCTATATAATCAGCAACATCTTTAACAGTTTTAATTTTTTCTGCATCAGCATCAGGGATTTCTACTTCAAATTCTTCTTCAAAGGCCATTATTAATTCAACTGTATCTAAAGAGTCTGCTCCTAAATCATCTATGAAGTTTGATTCTAAAGTAACTTGATCCATTTCTACACCTAATTGATCTACTACTATTTCTTTAATTTTATCTAACATTTTTTCCTCCTAATTTTTTTATATATTATAAATATGAATACTAACCCATACTACA
The DNA here is from genome assembly GCA_947072665.1 of uncultured Fusobacteriaceae bacterium. GTDB lineage: Bacteria > Fusobacteriota > Fusobacteriia > Fusobacteriales > Fusobacteriaceae > JAGNZR01. The sequence goes on from CAMTIW010000038.1 coordinate 11,113, forward strand.
ATCTAATTTTACATTAAATTTGATAAATCTTCAAGCTTTTCTACATTTTTCACAATTATTTCTTTATCTATTTTTTTTATAAGACCTGCAAGTACTTTTCCAGCACCGATTTCATATATAGTTGTTACTCCATTTTCTTTTAAATTCCTTATTGTATCTACCCACTTAACTGGTCCAAAACTCTGGAAATAAATTTCATCCTTAATATCTTTAGGTTCTATTATAAATTCTGCTTGCGTATTAGTTATCAAAGGATACTTTGCAATTTTGAAATTATAGTTAACTAGTTCATCTTTTAAAATTTCCCCTGCTGGTTTCATAAGTGAAGAATGAAAAGGTCCAGATACCACCAATGGAATAGCTCTTTTAGCTCCATTCTCTTTTAAAATAACACATGCTAATTCGATAGCTTGTTTTGTTCCTGCTATTACTGTTTGATTAGGTTCATTAAAATTGACAGCTTCTACAATCCCATCCACTTCAAGTAAAAGTTCTTTTATCTTTTCTGAATCCATACCAATAATGGCTGCCATTCCTCCATCTATTTTTTCAGCAATATCATTCATAGCTTTTCCTCTAGCCACTGTTAATTTTACAGTCTCATCTAAAGTTAAAAATCCTGATGATCCTATTGCTGAGTATTCACCAACAGAATGTCCTGCTACAAAATTCGGAGCTATACCTCTATCTTTTAATAATCTCTCTAAAACCAAACTCATAGCTACTATTGCTGGTTGTGTATTTTTTGTTTTTTTTAGCTCATCTTCAGGCCCATAAAACATAATGCTCTTTAAATCAAAATCTAATTTTGAAAATATCTCATCAAAATACTTTTTTGCATCTATATCATTCTCATAAAGGTCTTTTCCCATTCCTACATATTGTGATCCTTGACCAGGAAAAACAAAAGCTATTTTTGACATATATCTCTCCTTTTTTTTATTTATAACACCTGTAATATTTTAACATTCTTTACTTTTAGTGTCAATATTAATTAATAAGACCATTTCATAACAAGAGAACCGTAAGTTAAACCAGCTCCAAATCCTGTCAATACAACATTTTCTCCTTTTTTTATCATTCCTTTTTCCAAGGCTTCTCCCAATGCTAAACCAATAGAAGCAGCAGATGTATTTCCTACTTTATTTAGATTCATATAAAATTTTTCAATAGGTATACCTAGTTTTTTAGATGCTGCATCTATTATCCTTACATTAGCTTGATGAGGAATAACCAAATTTATATCTTCAGGAGATATCTCGGCCATATTAATAGCTTGTAATGTCGCATTAGGTAATGCTTTTACAGCAAATTTAAATACCTCTTGTCCTTTCATACTTAAAAATTGCTCTCTATTTTCTATTCTTTCTGAGGTTATCGGATTTCTAGTTCCACCTGCTTTTATTGTTAGTGCTTCTCCTAAATCTCCATCTGCACCTAAATAAGTAGATAATATTCCATAACCTGATTCTACCTGAGAAACAACTACTGCAGCTGCTCCATCACCAAATAATATACATGTATTTCTATCTTCCATATCTAAAACTCTAGAAAGAGTTTCTGCTCCTATCACTAATATATTTTTATATATACTAGATTTTATTAACCCATTAGCTAAGGTTAAGCCGTAAATAAAACCTGAACATGCTGCATTTATATCCAATGCTCCAGCATTTAGTGCTCCCATCTTCTTTTGAACTATACATGCCGTACTAGGTATTTGAAAATCTGGAGTACAAGTTGCTACTAATATCATATCTATATCTTCTATTTTTATTTTAGCAGATAAGAGTGCTTGTTCTGCTGCTTTTATACATAAGTCTGACGTCGCTTGATCAGGAGATGCAAATCTTCTTTCTTCCACTCCAGTTCTTGTTCTTATCCATTCATCAGTTGTTTCTACTATTTTTTCAAAATCAAAATTTGTCATTATTTTTTCTGGAATATATGTTCCTACTCCTATGATTCCTGCATTTTTTATTTTCATTTATTTCTCCTCTTAATTTATCTCTCTATTTTCTAGTTCATTCATTTCTATTTTTACTTTTTCTACAAAATTTTCTTTTACAAAAACAGAAGCAACTTTAATTGCATTTTTTATAGATTTAGCATCTGAGCTCCCATGAGCTTTAACTGAAATATGATTTAGCCCTAAAAACATTGCTCCACCATATTCAGACGAATCCATTTTCTTTTTCATTTTGTTAAAAACACCTTTTAGAAAAAGTGCACCTATTTTCGCTATAAAACTATTATTTATTTCTGTTTTTAAAAAATCTATTATAAATTTTGCAGTCCCTTCTGTTGTTTTTAAAACAATATTTCCTGTATAACCATCGGTCACCACAACATCTACAAGACCATTTAATATTTCATGAGGTTCCACATTACCAATAAAATTTATATGATTTTGCTTACTCAGGATAGAAAAAGATTCTCTTGTTAATTCATTTCCTTTTCCCTCTTCAGAACCTATATTTAAAAGACCTACCTTGGGATTTGTTGTGCCCAAAGCTATCTCTGCATATTTACTTCCTAATATTGCAAAATGATCTAAAAATTCAGGTCTACAATCTGAATTGGCTCCTACATCCATTATAATTACATGTCCTTTTTTAGTTGGAAAAACTGTTGCTATTGCTGGCCTTAAAACACCTTTTATTCTTTTTAATTTCAATTGGCTTGCTGTGATTAAAGCACCTGTATTCCCAGCTGATACAGAAGCATCTGCTTCTCCAAGTTTTACAAGTTCCAAGGCTACATTCATAGATGCATCTTTTTTAGCTCTTACAGAAATAATTGGATCTTCATTCATCGCTATTATTTCTCTTGCATCTTTTATTTCTATTCTTTTTTTATCATAAGTATATTTTTCTAGTTCTTTTTCTATTTTTTCTTTTTGTCCTACTAATATTAGATTTATATCATCAGTTTCATTTATAGCGAATATCGCACCCTTTATTATTTCTAAAGGAGCATTGTCTCCACCCATTGCATCTAAAGCAATCTTCATTATTTTTTCCTCCTAAAATAAAACATCTTATTACATTTTACCATATTTATAACAATATTTGAAACTTTTTAATAATCCAATATCTACTTTTTTTGACAAGAATACAATAGATAGTGTATAATTTTTTAATTATACATTTATAAGGAGGTTTTTTATGAATTTAATTTTAAAAAATAACCAAATAGTTACTTTTAATCTTCCCCATGTAGAAGATGCTGAAAAAATTATAAGCTATATGCAACAAATAGGAAATGAAAGTGATTTTCTAAGCTTTGGTTCAGAAGGACCTCAGCTCTCTATTGAAGATGAAATTAATATTATTAAAAACATGAAAAATAATAAATCTTTTATGATTGTTTTTCATATTTCCAATGAGATTGCTGGAATAGTTACTTTTTCTATAAATGAAACTAGAAAAAGAATGTATCATTTTGGTATTTTAGGAATTTCTTGTCTTGAAAAATTTTGGAATATTGGTTTAGGAACTCTTATGATGTCTACTTTTTTAAAAGAAGCCAAAAATAGAAATATAAAAAAAATTAATCTTGAAGTTAGAAGTGACAATAAAGTTGCGATAAATCTCTATAAAAAATTTAATTTTTTAGAAGAAGGTACTATCAAAAAAAAGATCTGTATTGATAATATTTTTTATAATTCTTTAATTATGGGGTTAGAAATATAAAAAAATTAATAGAGCAAAGATTTAATCTTTGACTCTATTAATTAAATTGATAATTTTTTAGTTGCTTTTTTTATTTTTTTTCAATATATTAACTAATATTGCAGTTACAAAAACTCCTACTACTATTGCTATAACAAACATTAATTTATTATCTACAACTGGAAAAACTATTGGACCACCATGAGGTGCATGATCTGTTACTTTTCCTATGGCTGCTATTACTGCTCCAGTTGCACTTCCTATCATAATAGAAGGTATCACTCTCAAAGGATCTGCTGCTGCAAAAGGAATTGCTCCTTCTGTTACACCTATCATCCCCATTGCAAGTGCTGCTTTCCCTGCTTCTCTTTCTTCTATTTCATATTTTTTAGGAGAAAGAAGAGTTGCTACTCCCATCCCTAATGATGGAATACAAATTGCTACAGCTACTGGTCCCATAACTTCTGGTACTCCTTGTGTTATCATTGCTGATCCAAATAAAAAAGCAACTTTATTAATAGGTCCTCCCATATCAAAGGCAATCATAAGTCCCAATATAAGTGCTAAAACTATTGAACCACTCTGCAATCCTTTTAAGAATTCTGTAAGTATATTCATAAAACCACTAATAGGAGCTCCTATAAAATACATTACCACTCCTACCAAAGAACTTGATACTAAAGGAATTACAAATATTGGCATAATTGGTCTTAACCCTTCTGGAACTTTCCACTCTCTTACCCATTTCGCTATATACCCTGCTACAAATCCTGCTACTATTCCTCCTAAAAATCCTGCTCCTACTTTATTTGCTAAAGCTCCTCCTATTAATCCTGGTGCCAATCCAGGTCTATCTGCTATACTCATGGCTATATATCCTGCTAAAATTGGAATCATAAGTCCAAAAGCCGTTACTCCTAGCTCTAACATTTCTTTAAAAAAAGGATTTGTTACATCTGCACCTGAACCTGCTTTTATACCACTTAATGCAATTGAAAGAGCTATAAGTACTCCTCCACAAACAACTAATGGGAGCATATTAGAAACTCCATTCATCAAATGTTTATATACTCCAACCTTATTGTTTCCATTTTTTTTGTTATTTAATTCTTCTTTTTCAGAGTAATAAACTTCACCTTCACCTTTTAGTGCTCTGTTTATAAGCTCCTCTGGATTTTTTATAGCTTCTTTTACAGAAACTTGTATGATTTTCTTTCCTAAAAATCTATTCATCTCTATAGTTTTATCAATAGCTAAAATTATTCCATCTGCTCTTTCTATATCTTCTTTTGTTAATTCATTTTTTATTCCTACACTTCCATTAGTTTCTATTTTTATTTCATAACCTAATTGTTCACCTTTTTTTTCTAAAGAACTTGCAGCCATATAAGTATGTGCAATTCCAACAGGACAAGCCGTTACTCCTATTATATACCTCTCTTTTTCATATACTTTTATTTTTTTTCTTCTTTTTTATCTATATTATAAATAATATTTAAAAGATCTTTTGTTGTTTTTGAATTTCTTAATTTTTCAATAAATCCCTCTTCCATAAATGAGGTTGAAAGCTTAGTTAATATATCTATATGTGTCGTTCCTGCTTCTTTTTTCGGTATAGCTATTAGAAAAATTAACTTTACTTCATTAGATTCATCGATTGATTCCCAGGTATCTAAAGAATTTTTTAATCTAGCAACTGCAACTCTTGCCCTTTTTACATGTTCAGATTTCCCATGAGGAATAGCCAACCCTTCCTCTAATCCCGTTGGAGATAATTTTTCTCTTTCCATTACTGCCTTATAAAATCCTTCTTCTGAAGTTACCGAGCCCTCTTCATATAATTTTTTTATTAATGCCTTAATAACTTCTTCTTTTGTCTTATAATCACAATCTAAGATTATATTGTTTTCACTTATTAAATTTTTTAAACTCATATTTAATTCCCCCGTTAATAATTATTAAGTTTTATTTTTAACTTGGTCTAAGTTTAACATTATTTATATTTTTTTAATATAGTCTAAATTTTTCAAAAAAAAATGAATAAAAAAAGACTAGATTCAATCCAGTCTTTTTTTATCTTAACATTAAGCTTTTAATTATTCAGCTACAGTTTTTAAAATTTGTCTTCCGTTATAATCTCCACACTCAAGACAAACTCTGTGAGATCTTTTTGGAGCTCCACATTTACCACAAGTTGATAAACCAGTTGCAGTTAAAGCATGGTGAGATCTTCTCATGTTTTTCTTAGCTTTCGATGTTTTTTTCTTAGGTACTGCCATTTCTATTACCTCCTAATCTTTTAAAGGTTAATCTTTAAAGTTCTAATAATTTAGCCCATCTGTGATCGATTCCATCATCAGAATACTTTTTTATATCAGAGTCATCATCACAGAAATTTTCACACGATGGATATGGTTCCATGTCTAAAATAATTTGCTGCCTTATTAAATCAGCAATATCAATTTCACCATCAATAGCTTCCTCAAAAGCTTCATCTGGATTAACCTCATTTTCTTCTTTTAAACTCTTTAAATGTATTCTATAACTTTTAGGATCTAAAAATCTCCAATTAAATTCTCCATCAATATTTTGGGTAATTTCTTTTAGACATCTTACACATTCAACTTTAATCTCCCCAGAATAACTTCCAGAAACAATAAATATCTCTCCAACAGACACATCATTAATTTTAGTTATACTTCCGTTAACTAGTACTGTTTTTGCGTAATCAAGTCCTTCAATTGCATCTAATTTAAAATTAAACTTATCAGTAGTTTGACCACTTGCGAAATCCTGAATTTTCAGTTTCAAAGATAACCTCCCTTATTATATTCACTTGGATATTTTACATAAAAAAACAAGTTTTGTCAAGAATAATTTCTTGCTTCACTATATTTTATCATATTTTATATCAAAATTATACATTAAATAAAAACTCCATTAAATCTCCATCATTTACAACATATTCTTTTCCTTCTAATCTTAGAGAACCAACCTCTTGTGCACCCTTCCAACCTGAATATTTTATAAAATCATTAAAAGCAACAACTTTTGCTCTTATAAATCCTTTCTCAAAATCTGTATGAATCTCTGCTGCTGCCTTAGGAGCAGTAGCACCTATTTTTATAGTCCAAGCTCTTACTTCTTTTACTCCAGCTGTAAAGTATGTTTGAAGTCCTAGTAATTTATAGCCCGCTCTTATAAGTCTATTAAGTCCAGCTTCATCTACTCCAAGTGCTTCTAAAAATTCATTTTTAGATTCTTCGTCATCCATTTCTTGAAGTTCTGCTTCAACTTTTGCTGAAACAATAACAACTTCTGAACCTAATTCTTCTGCATAAGCTCTTACTTTTTCCACATATGCATTTCCAGTTGCTAGATCATCTTCTGAAACATTAGCTGCAAATATCATTGGCTTTATTGTTAAAAGTTGATAAGCTCTAATTAGCTCCATCTCTTCTTTTGTAAGTTTCAATGTTTTAAGTAATTTAAGTTCCTCTAAATGCTTATAGCACATTTCTAGAACTGGCATCATTTGCATTGACTCTTTATTCTTATTCTTAGCTAATTTTGAATGCTTTTCCATTGCTTTATCTATTGTATCTAAGTCTGCTAAAATTAATTCACCATTTATTATTTCAATATCAGTTATTGGATCTATTTGTCCTGCCACATGAATTACATTGTCATCATCAAAACATCTAACTACTTGACAAATCGCTGCTGTTGTTCTTATATTGGAAAGGAATTTATTTCCTAATCCTTCTCCCTTAGAAGCACCTTTTACAAGTCCTGCTATGTCAACAAACTCTACAGTTGCTGGTACTACTCTTTGTGGATTAATTATTTTAGATAACTCATCTATTCTTTTATCAGGTACTGTTACCATACCTACATTTGGCTCTATTGTACAAAAAGGATAGTTAGCTGCTTCTGCTGCTCCTGCCTTTGTTATCGCATTAAAAAGTGTTGATTTCCCAACATTTGGAAGTCCAACAATTCCGATTCCTATCATATTATACCTCCAATTTTTCTTTTATCAATCGTATTATTATAACATATTTTTTAGATTTTTAAAAGGAAAAAGACTCTACTCAACATTTAATAAATTAACAGTAGAAATATCTGTTAGAATCCAAATTAATGAAGGTGAACTACCCGCCACTTAAAATCTAATGATTTTTGAAGTTGGGGGCTTCGTAA
>CAMTIW010000039.1 GCA_947072665.1 uncultured Fusobacteriaceae bacterium
ACTCTAACATATCCTATTTTCATTACTACCCCTTTATTAATTTAGAAAAATTTATGTGTTTATAGTAGATACTATCTTTAGATGCTACCAATTCTTCAAAATTAAAATTTTTATTTGATACTTCAAATATAATAATATCTTCAATTGGACCTTTTAGATTAGGAAGATTATTTTTTATAATATCAAAAATCATAAAAATATCTAAATTTACATAGTTATGAACTACTTTATTCCTAAAATCTTTAATTATTCTCCAAGGAATAGATTGATTTTTATTTTTAAGTTCTTCACTTAATTTTCCAATGTTTTCTCCAATATTTGCAAAAAGATTTAAAGCTGCATTGAAATTTAGTTGATCTGCAAAAAGATAAAAATTTTCAGCATCATTAAAATCATTAGAATAAAGCTCTATTTTTTCTATACTTTCTAATATATTCAAAAGGTACATTAGGTCATTTTTTATATTAGTTAACATAAATGATCTCCTTTTTAGCTCTATATAAAACAATTGGATTTGCATATTTATATAAAACAATATCCACTTTAGTTTTTGATATTTTTTCAAGTTCTTCTTTAAATAAAATAAGATCACGATAATCTTTTTCCTCTTCAATTAATATGTCAATATCATTTCCATTTTCTCCACGAGCAATTGATCCAAAGATTCCAATTTGTTTTAAATTATACCTTTCTAAAAGGTGATTATTTTTTATTAAATCTCTTAAATTATTCAAATACATATAGCACCTCCAGATATTTATGCCTATTATAACACTTATTCCATTTGAAGTAAATAAAATCCAACAGTTCGTTAATTGGGTTTGAAAATAAAAATACAGGTCAAATTAAAAACCTGTATACTGTCTGTTTAGGTTGTACCTTATTGAGAAATTCTTTGCACCCTTGAAAAATAAGGTTTTCAGTGTTTTAATAGACTTATTTTTTTATCCTTAACGTTGTTATTCCGTGTTTTCCTGACGGGACCCCGAGATGACAAAATTTTTCCTGGAGAAAAATGTAAGTTTGGAATTACTAGAAAAATTATTGAGGTAGTTTTTGAAAGCTATGAGTTCCAGTAGTCTTTAAAAGAGAATCCACTGAGAAAGTTTAGCAGTAAGGAGTTACTAGACGAATTGATGAGAAAGGAGAAATGAAAAGATTAAAATAATCTAGCTAAAATTTATTAGAAAAATTAAAAACCTGAGATTTTTCTAAGGTTTTTAATTTTAAGTAACTAGTATTAAATTAGTTATTTTTCTGGATATATTCATTTAAAAATATTATATAAAATAATTGATGAAATAATTCTATGATGGTATCACTAAAAATTAAAATATTTGCTCTAATTTCATAATATTATTTTCATAAAAAAAAGTTTCTATTCTTTCTTTAGAGCTAAGAAGGGTAGATTTTATAAGTTCTAATTTTTCATGAGATACTCTAAATATTGGAAAACTTACACTTATAGATGCCAATATTTTATTTTTATGAATTAAAGGAACAGCAATACAAGCAGTTTGTTCATTGATTTCTTCTATTTCTGAAGCAATTGAAGTTTCTCTTATTTCTTTTAATTGAATTTCAAGAAGATTTAAATCTGTTATTGTATTTTTAGTAAATGCTTTTAATTCAATAGGATAAATAAGCTTAAGTTCCTCTAATGATTTATGACTTAAAAGGGCCTTTCCTAAAGCTGTACAATAAGCTGGAAATTTTTTACCAACAGATGAAATAATTCTTATAGGACTTTCACAGTCAAATTTTGCAATATATAAAACTTGATTATTAATAAGTATTCCCATTTGACAAATTTCATTAGTCTCCTTCACAATATATTTCATTTCATTTTTTATAAAATCTAAAGCAGTAAGATCTTTTGAATATGAAGTTCCAATACAATATGTCATTATTCCTATTGAATACTTAGAATTATTTTCATTATAAAAAATAAATTTATTATTAAGAAGCGTATGTAAAATAGGTGAAAGAGTTCCTTTAGGAATATGTAATATATTAGAAATTTCAGTTAAACTTAATCCGCGGTTATGTATAGATAGTATTTCTAAAACATTTAAAACTCGAAGTGTGGGATTGTGTATAGTATTATTCAAAATATTACCTCCTAATTAAAATAGTTTTATTTTAATTATATCCAAAAAATAAAGAATAGTAAATATTAAAAAAAAATTTGACAATTTAAAAATCATAAAGTATATATGGGATATAACGCATTTGCATATGCGAATAATGTTCGTATATGCAAACAAAAAAATTTAAGGAGAAGGTTTATATGAAAATATTAAAAGCGGTCCAAAAAGTTCCTGCTGGAATGATGATTATTCCATTATTAATTGGAGCAACATTAAATACTTTTTTACCTCACTGGTTAAAAATTGGTTCTTTTACAACAGCAACTTTTTCTAATGCGGGAGCAGCAACAGCTATGGGAATTCAATTATTTTGTTTGGGCACAACTTTACAAGTAGGAGATATGCCAAAAGTATTTAAAAGAGGTGGAATTTTATTAATTTCAAAATTTATTATAGGAGCTGGAATAGGAATTTTTATTGGAAAATTCTTTGGAATGGAAGGGGTGCTGGGGTTAACATCTTTAGCAATAATAAGTGCAGTTACAAATAGTAATGGGTCTGTCTATTTAGCGTTATCAAAATCTTACGGTGACTCATCAGATTGTGCGGCAACTGCTTTATTAGCATTGAATGATGGACCATTATTTACACTAATTGCTTTAGGAGCATCAGGGTTAGCAAATGTTCCAATTATGGCATTAGTGGCTACAGTAATTCCTATAATAGTAGGAATGATTCTTGGAAATTTAGACAAAGAAATAAGAGATTTTTTTTCACCAATGGGAGATAGATTAATACCTTTTGTAGGGTTAACATTAGGTGCAGGAATAAATTTAAGCAATGTTGTAAAAGGTGGAGGACCAGGAATTTTATTAGGACTTGTAACATTATTTGTTGGAGGGTCATTTATAGTTTTCTGCGATAGAATTATTGGAAAAAGACCTGGTTACGCAGGATGGGCAGTAGCAACAACAGCAGGAAATGCTGTAGCAGTTCCTGCTGCAGTAGCATTAATAGATCCACGTTATGCACAATATGTATCGGTGGCAACGGCACAAGTTGCAGGTTCAGTTGTGATAACAGCTATTTTAGCTCCTTTAGTTACTAATTATTGGGCAAAAAAATATGGATCTCCACAATTTCAAAATAATAATACAAATATTTTAATAAAAGAGGAGGAAGCTTAATATGATAAAAGCTTTAATAATTGACAAAAATGACAATGTAGGAGTTGTTATAGAACCTGGTACAAAGGGGGATAAAGTTATTTATAAGGTAAATGAAAAAACAGAAGAGGCAACATTATTAACAGATATGGTTATATATCATAAACTTGCAATTACAGATATAAAAAAAGGTGATGCAATAATTAAATATGGTGAACATATTGGACTTGCAGGAGACGATATAAAAAAAGGAGAACATGTCCATGAGCATAATGTCGAAAGTCATAGAGAGGTTTTAAAATAAAATTATTAAATTTAGAAATTTAAATAATAGGAGGATTTTTATGAAATTTTTAGGATATAAAAGACCAGATGGAAAAGTGGGAATAAGAAATAAAGTTTTTATTTTACCAGCCAGTGTTTGTGCTTCTGATACTACACGTATAGTTGCTTCTCAAGTGGAGGGAACAGTTACATTTAATAATCAAAATGGATGTTCTCAAGTGGGGCCAGACCAAGAATTCACAATGGATGTTATGGCAGGGATGGCAGCTAATCCAAATGTTTATGGAACAATAGTTATATCTTTAGGATGTGAGAATTGTCAAATGGATTTAGTTGTAAAAGCAATACAAGAAAGAACAAATAAACCAGTTGTTCAGTTTATTATACAAGAAAATGGAGGTACAATAAAAACTATTGAAAAGGCAATTAGAGCTGCTAGAAAAATGGTTCAAGATGCTTCAAAACTTCAAAGGGAAGAATTTCCAATTTCAAAATTAATAATAGGTACAGAATGTGGAGGATCTGATATGACTTCAGGACTAGCTTCTAATCCTGTAATCGGAGAATTAAGTGATAGAATAGTTGAAGCAGGCGGGACTTCTATTTTATCAGAAACAACAGAATTAATAGGTGCTGAACATATTTTAGCAAAGAGAGCTAAAGATGAAAAAGTTAAAGAAAGAATTTATGAAATAATATATAGATATGAAAATGCAATAAGATTAGTTGGAGCGGAAGTAAGAGAAGGAAATCCATCTCCAGGAAATAAGGCAGGAGGTTTGACAACTTTAGAAGAAAAATCTCTAGGGTGTATTCATAAGGGGGGGCATAGCCAGATCATGGAAGTTTATGATTATGCTAAAGAAGTTAAAGAAAAAGGACTTGTTATTATGGACACACCAGGGAATGATCCATCATCAATTGCAGGAATGGTAGCAGGAGGAGCACAAGTTGTTGTATTTTCTACAGGAAGAGGAACTCCTACAGGGAATCCAATAGCTCCAGTTATAAAAATAACAGGGAATAAAATAACTTTTAAAAATATGGAAGATAATATTGATTATGATGTGAGCTCTTTAATATATCAAGAGAAAACTTTAGAAGAATTAGGTGAAGAGTTATTAAATGAAGTTGTAGAAGTTTCTAGTGGAAAACAGACTAAATCAGAAATTTTAGGTTATACGGAAACTGCAATAGCTAGAGTTTGTAACTATATGTAAAATACAAAATAGGAGGAAATACTGTGAAAAAAGCTAAATATTTAACACCTGTAGTTACTGCATTTAATAAAGAAAGAGAAATTGATATAGAAGGAAATAAAGAAATTTGGGAGCATTTAATAAATGGTGGTGTGGATGGAATTGTTTTATTGGGAAGTACAGGAGAATTTTTTAATATGTCAATGCTTCAAAAAAAGGAATTAATAAAATTATCAATAGAGCATATAAATAAAAGAATTTCTTTGTTTGTAGGAACAGGGTCTATGAATATTGAAGAAACAATAGAACTTTCAAACTATGCTCTAAATTTAGGAGCAGATGGAGTTATGGTAATAGGTCCTTACTATTTTCCTGTAAATGATCGAGATTTAGAGAATTTTTATTCTAAATTAGCTATAAATATTAGTGGAGATATATATTTATATAATTTTCCTAAAATGACTGGTCATGATATAAATCCTAAAGTACTTTTAAATTTATTAGAAAAACATCAGAATATAATTGGATATAAGGACACTGTATCTGAAATGAGTCATACACGAAACTTAATTCAAGCAATTAAAGATAAATATCCAAATTTTATAATTTATTCAGGATATGATGACAATTTTGTTCATAATATTATGTCTGGAGGAAATGGATGTATAGGAGCATTATCAAATTTATATCCACAAATATTTAAACAATGGGTTGATGCCATTAACAATAAAGATGTCGTAAATATCGAAAAATTTCAAAAATTAATTGATAGTGTAATGGAAATATATGATGTAGAAACTCCATTTATTCCAGTATTAAAAAAAGCTTTGATTTTAAATGGAATAAAAATTGAAGAATATTGTACTGAACCATTTGGAGCAATAAGTAAAATTCAAGTTTCAAAATTAAAAAAAATATTAGAAAAAATAAGTAAATAAATGGAGAAAATATGAAGACAAATTCTTTAATTAAATTTATTAAATATAAAAAAGAGGGAATAGAAGATTTTGGAATTTTTTATAAAGATAACTTTATAATTTCTAAAGATAAATTCGAATGTTTAAAGAAATTTAATAGTATAGAAGAAGTTATTGAGAAGTTTATACCTATCGATACAGATTTAATACTAGAATATTTAAAAAATAATTTAGACTTGGCTCTTTTAATAAATATAAACGATATAGAACTTTTATCCCCAATAAAAAAAACTAAACATGATATAATTTGTGTGGGGCTAAACTATAAAGATCATATTAAGGAGATGAAAGAAAATTTTGAAATAAATACAACATATTTTTCTAAAAGAGTTAATTTTATTAATAATCCTGATAGTGAAATAAAATATGATTTTTCTATAGATAGTACTTTAGATTATGAAGTTGAATTAGCTATCATAATTGGTAAATCAGGAAAAAATATAAAAAAGGAAGAAGCTGAAAATTATATTTTTGGTTATACAATATTAAATGATTTAACAGCTAGAAAGACACAAAAATTAGGTGGTCAATGGTATAGAGGTAAAAGTTTAGATAATCTCCTAACACTCGGCCCAAGTATAGTTTATAAAAAAAATTTTGATGCTTTAAATTTAAAAATAAAAAGTATTGTAAATGGAGAAATTAGACAATCTTCGAATACAAAACTTATGATAAAAAATATTTATGAAATTATAGAAGAAATTTCTTATGGATTAACTTTAGAACCAGGAGATATTATTTCAACAGGAACTTGCTCAGGTGTAGGTGCAGGATTTAATCCCCCTAAATACTTGAAGAGTAAAGATAAAATTGAATGTTATATTGAAAATATAGGTATTTTAAAAAATACAATTTTATAAGAATTATTTTTATGAAATTATAAAGGAAGTGGTGGCATGTTAGCGGTTAGAAAAATATATTGGCCTGCTTTAAATATTGTGGGACCTGGTGCACTAAGTGAAGGAATACAAGAGATAGCTAAAATGAGCTTAGGAAAGGCTTTAATTGTAACAGATAAAGGAATAATTGAAGCTAAAATAATTGATAATGTGACTAAAAAATTAACAGAGAATAATTTAAAATTTGCTATTTTTTCGGAGATATGTCCAAATCCAACTGTAAAAAATGTAAATGAAGGATTAGAGTTATTAAAAAAAGAAAACTGTGATTATATAATATCTTTAGGCGGAGGGTCTCCTCAAGATGCAGCTAAAGCTATTGGAATATTAGCCACAAATGGCGGAGATATAAGAGATTATAATGGAGTATTTTTATCAAAAAATAAGTCTCTTCCAATTATTGCAATAAATACAACTTCAGGTACTGCTTCAGAAGTAACGATTAACTATGTTATAACAGATGAAGTAAAAAAAGTAAAAATGGTTATAGTAGACAGTAATTCTTTAGCAACAATATCTATAAATGATCCTAAACTTATGCTGAAAAAACCTAAACAATTAACCGCAGCAACAGGTATGGACGCTTTAACGCACGCTATAGAAGCTTATACAACTTTAGGAGCGTATAGATTAAGCGATGCATTGACACTAGAGTCCATAAAGATAATTGGAGAATCTTTAGAAAATGCGGTTGAAAATGGTGAAGATTTAGAAGCAAGATCAAAGATGGCTTGGGGGTCATTTATCGCGGGATTAGCATTCTCTAATTGTGGGCTTGGAATAGTTCACTCAATGGCGCATCAATTGGGATCAGAATATAACTTACCTCATGGAGTTGCAAACGCAATTCTTCTACCAGAAGTTGTAGAATATAATTTATCTTCTAATTATAAGAAATTTAAAAAAATTGCAGAAGCATTAGGCGAAAATGTAAACCTATTATCAGATGAAGAGGGAGCTAAAAAAGCAGTTGAAGCTATAAGAAAATTATCAAATAAAATAGATATATCTAAATTAAAAGATACAAAATTTAATTTAGAAGACATACAGAAATTATCAAATCAGGCGTTTAATGATATTTGTACTGGAGGAAATCCAAGGCAAGTAACAGTTGAAGCAATTGAAAATATATATTTGAAAGCATATAAGAATTAAAAAGAACTTAAGTAATCATTTTTTAGTTGTAAATAAAATGCTATCAATAACGATATTTGATAGCATTTTAGGAGTATAAATAATTTTGTGTAAATAATAATTGCAGACCTTCTAGATTAATGATGTAACATCAATAAAATCTAGGAGTTTTTTTATGACAAGAAAAAAAGTTATTCAAGATTTCCTCGCAAAATATCAACCTAAAATTACTAAAGAATTGCAAGAGATTCCCAAAGATTTAATGGCTGATACTGTTCAATCTATGATTGAAGATGAATTAGTATACTCAAAATATGATTACCAAAATAAAGAGACTTCATACTCTAGAAATGGTTATTATCCTAAAACTATTACTGGGGAATTTATTGTTGATAGGGGTCCCGTCCATGCCCGTTAACCTAAGAAAAGAAGTTTAATTCCTTGTATTGTATAATTAAGCTAAAACAACAGCAAAGGGCGGTACTTAAATTGGTAGACAATAAACTTAAACATCTAGTAAAAGGGTTAAAAGATGTATTTAATGTTGATGGAATAAAATTTTGGTAGATTTAATAATGAGCATTTTCAATAAAATTATGCATATTCAAAATAACATTTTAAAAGATTTAGAGACTACTTTAAATTTACATTTTGAAAGAGTCGTTATTAATGATTCTACTGGATTTGCTTTACCTAAAGAATATGCAAATAACTTCCCAGGAGCTGGTGGAATAAAAAAATCAAGTAAATATATAAAATTAGATATCTTAGAGCTTTCAAAATCTTTAATAGAAGGAGAAACTATTGAGTTAAAAGATGTTTAGGTAGGCTCTAAAAAAGAATTTAAAAGTCGTTTGATTGTAACAAAACTAACAGAAGAAAATAAAAGAGAAATTGCACATAAAGAAAATATTAGAAAAAAATGTCAGGTATTTAAGCAAGGGCGAATGTATTTTAATAGTGTGAATGCTTACATATCTAACGTTGCTGATAAAATTCTTAATAGTACTCAAATTCATGAATTGTATACTTTGCGATGGCAAATAGAAATCATGTTTAAAATTTGGAAATCAATATTCAAAATAAATGAAGTGAAGAAAGTAACGATTGAAAGATTTAAATGTTTTCTTTATGGGCGATTCATAGCTCTATTACTTTCATCATCAATAGTTTTTACAGCTAAAAATATTATTTTGGAGGAAATGAATCAGGAGATTAGTGAAATTAGGGTCTAATTAAATGGGTCTAATTAAATATTTGTGTAAACCTTCAAGTTGGGGTAATATTAAATTATCTAACTTGGAGGTTTTTTTATGAGAAGAAATATGTCTAAAGGACAAGCTCCGTTTTTTCCCCGAAATCGTATCATTGAAAAAATAAAGCCTTAGAAATCTTCTAAGACTTTATTTTTAATGGACATAAACCATCTTCACTTACAATTTTTTCTTCTTCAAAGATATATTTGCCCAAGAAATTTACATGGCCGCTTCCAAGAGGACTAACTCTTTTAAACTGCTCTTCATCAAACCAATCTTCCGTTTTCACAGTCCTATGAACCTTTTCCAGATATCTTGAGTTCCATGCTACAAGAACTCCAAGAAGGATATTAAGAAAGCTGGCTTTTTTCACTCTTTTAGTAGTCAGTTCTCTCTCAAGTTCTGCAAAGATAGAGATCATCCCAATCATAGCTCTTCCCATAGGAGAGGTAGTATCAATACTCTCTTTTAAGTTACTAATTTATATTCATACAATATTTAGCATCATTATAATATATTTTTTCATCTCTTTCTTTATTTCATACATTATGAACTTGTCTAAATTCAAAGTTTGAATATTTTTATTTTTAAATATCATCATGTTCTTCAATTCTTTTTCCATAATTTTTAAATCTTTCCATCATAGATGTCATTTCTTCTATAGACAAAGAAATAGGCTCTCCTATAGATTTAGCTCTACAAAAAATCTCAGAGCAAAATTCAACATCTAAAGCTATGGAGAAGGCTTCTTTCAAAGTTTTTCCTCCTGTGATTAATCCATGATTTGCAAGAAGTGTTGCATTTCTACCTTCCATAGCTTTAAAGGCATTTTTAGCTAGTTTTACAGTTCCATATGTAGCATATTCAGCACATCTAACATCCACCCCAGCAGTAGCTAGAATATAGTGAATAGGTGGAAGACTAATATTAAGGCATGAAATTGTTGTAGAAAAAGTGCTATGAGTATGTACAACAGCATCTATGTCTTTTCTATATTTATAGAAAATTCTATGCATGTCGCATTCGCTAGAAGGAACTCTATGTCCATCTACAATTTCACCAGAAGCTACATCAATAATAACAATATCCTCTGGCTTTATATCAAAGTAACCGATACCGCTAGGAGTAATGGCCATTAAATTCTTATCCCTATTAAAAATACTTAGGTTCCCACCGGTTCCTTTAGTTAAATTTTCTGTAATCATCTTTTTGCCGTAAATAATAAGTTCTTGTCTTTCTTTTTCTAAAAGCATAGTCTATTCTCCCTTAAAAAAGTTCTTTATAATCTTTCCCACATTTGAATTTATCTTGATTAAATAATATTTGTAAAGCTAGGGTTATATTTTTCATTTGAGCTTTCTTTTGAATATCTTTATCATTAAAATCATCCATCTCTTTTACGTGTGATGACCCAGTTGTTCTTCTAATCATCTCACAAGCACAGTATCCTGCTGTATCTTTCAAAACACTATTTAAATACCAACTCTTAAAGTCTTCATTGGTTTTAGCAAAATGTTCAGTGGCATAGTTATCCCAAATTTTAACGAACTCCTTTTTAAAATTATCTATAAAACTTTCAATTTGGTTTAAAACATAGTTTTTATATGTTATATTTCCAAGAGATTTATGATAACATGCATTCATAAATAGGTTTGCTAAAAACATTCCTATATCAAATCCCATAGGTCCATAGAAAGAAAACTCAGTATCAATAAATTTCAAACTATTTTCTTTAGCAAAAATACTTCCTGTATGTGCATCTCCGTGAAGAAGAGCTTGGGCATTACACATAAAGTTATGTTTTAATTTAGCTACTTCAAAAGCCACTTTTTTATCATTGAAAATATTTTCTTTAACAAAATCTAAAAGATGGTCATCAATTCTATTTCGTGGAGCTAAAAATGCTGAATTAGTAAGAACAAGTTGTTCTGTTAAGTCACAAAGGTCTTTATTTATAAATTTGACAACCTCATCTTTTTTCGATTTACTATCCAATATAATATCACTAGTTCTAAGTAGTGTATTAGCAAAGAAACTTGCAGCATCTCTTCCTAAATTTGGAAATATAATACCATTGATCATAGCTGTTCGAAGAATTTCATGCCCTGTCAAATCTTCCATAGCTATAATATATTTTGAAGAATCATAATTATAGACAATAGGAACCATATTCGAAGATAGTTTTCCTTGAGTTATAAGTCCCATAGCTTCAATTTCACCTCTTCTAGCATCTAATTTCATCTCAATAGATGTTCTAGCATAAGGGAGAGACTGTTTTAAAATAAGAGATTTTCCTGAATTAGAATCAATTATTCTAAAAATATTATTTAAATTACCATCTCCAATTTCCTTACAAATCAAATTATTTTTATCTTTAAAAAAATTTAAAGTTTCAACAGAATATATAAGTGCAGAATTTTCATTTAAAATCTCATAAGTTGTCATCTTTATCTACTCCCCTTTTTTCATTTTAGCCAAATTTTCTTTATAATTAGGTCTAGCAATCCCTTTTTCACAAATAATTGCAGTAATTAATTCATTTGGAGTAACATCAAAGCACGGATTATAAACTTTGATACCATAAGGGGCTGTTCTTTTTCCAAATCCTTCTGTAATCTCTTCATCAGGTCTTAATTCAATAGGGACATCACTACCTTTTTCCATAGAAAAATCAACACTGGCAAAAGTTGAAGCTACATAAAATGGGATATTATGGTACTTAGCTAAAACAGCAACATTGTAGGTTCCTATTTTATTAATTGTATCTCCATTTGCTGCAATTCTATCGCTAGAGACAATAACAGCATCAATAAGACCCTGTTGCATACAGTAAGCGGCCATATTATCACAGATTAGCGTTACATCTACACCAGCTTTTTGAAGTTCATGAGCAGTTAATCTAGATCCTTGCAAAAGAGGTCTTGTTTCATCAACAAAGGCTTTAATATTCATGCCTCTTTCTTTGGCTAAATAAAATGGAGCTAGAGCAGAACCTCTTATAACAGTGGCATAGCTTCCAGCGTTACAGTGAGTTAAAATAGTCATTCCATCTTTTAAAAGTGACAGAGCATATTCTCCAACTTTAGCACAATCATCTATATTTTCCTGTCTTATTTCGTGGCATCTATTTAAAATTGCCGTTTTTATCTCAGGAACAGAAAGGTGAGCATTTTTTAAAGCACATTTTCTAATTTTATCAACCATTACAAATAGTTTAACAGCAGTAGGCCTAGCTGTATCCATATAGTCACAAACCTCAAGAACTTTATTCACAAATTTTTTAGAATCTGTTTCATCTGATTTCCAAATACCTAAGTAAACACCATAAGCTCCACCAATACTTAATGCACCTGCTCCTCTAATTGTAAGTGTTTTTATATAATGGTGCATCTGTTTTTCATCAGTTACTGTTAAAAATACTGTTTCTGTAGGTAATTTGGTTTGATCTAGAATAATGGCACCATTTTCTCTCCATTCTATTGAATAAATAAAATCTTTTTCAATTTTCATATGTATTTTCCCTCCATTGCAATCTCTAATATATTTATAATATCTTTGATATTTAATTTAACATAATTTCCCATAGTTTCTCTATTACCTAAAGCTTTTTTAGCCATAAATTCAAACTTATCCTTAGGAATATTTAACTCTTTTAATGTAGTAGCTAAACCAAGCGATTTAAAAAATTCTTCTAAGGCTTCAATTCCATTATCACATTGGAAGACATTTTTTGAGAAACTTTCAATCTTTTTAGGATTAATAGTTTTAATATATTTTAACCAAGCCGAAAAAATAACTGCCATTCCAGCTCCATGATTTAAATCATAAATAGCACTAATCTCATGTTCAATTCTATGAGATGACCAATCGGCTATTCGGCCACAAGCAATCATACCGTTATGTGCAACAGTAGATGTCCACATAATTTCTGCACAAGTGTTGTAATCCTTTGGATTTTCTAAATACTTTGGTCCTAGTTTTACAATAGTTCTCATAGCAGCTTCTAATAGTGAATCGCTTAATTCAACATTTTTAGTTGGAGAGAAATACCTTTCCATAAGGTGAGATAAAATATCTACAATTCCACAGCACATAAGTTTTGTAGGAATAGAGTAGCAGACTTGAGGATCAAGTATGGCAAATTCCGGAATATTAAACTCAGAATCACAAACAGCTTTAGTTGAATCCTCTTCTCTAGTTATAATACTACTTTCAGACATTTCAGATCCAGCCCCAGGAATTGTTAAGACAACTCCAACTTTTAAAGAGGTAGTGGGTTCATCTTTACCTGTAAAAAAATTCCAAACATCTCCAATATAAGGAGCACCAAGAGCAATAGCTTTAGATGAATCAATTACACTTCCGCCACCAACAGCTAATACAAAATCAATTTTATTCTCCCTACACATATCAATACCCTTTTTAACAAGAGATAACCTTGGATTTGGAATTACTCCAGACAATTCTATAAACTCTATTCCGTTTTCTTTTAAAGAGGTTACAACATCATCATAAATTCCTAACTTTTTAATTAATTCGCCCTCATAGTGTAATAAAATTTTTGAAGAATGAGATTTTATATATTTACCAACCTCTTTAAAACTATTTTTTCCAAAAATGATTCTAGTAGAACTTTTGAAATTAAAACTCTCCATCTGTACCTCCTGTTGAAATATGTTATAATACAATATATATAATTCTAAAACTGAAAAAAATCAAGCAAAGGGGGCATTAAGTGTTTTACAACACTTGATAAAAAATATGAAAAAAGGATCATATTTAGATATTTACGGATATTTTAAAGAAAGAATATTAAATGGTCATTTAAAAGCAGGAGATAAACTTCCGTCATTGAGACAAGTATCTATAAAAAGAGGGTTAAATACAACAACAGTATTAAAAGGTTATGAAATGCTAGAAAGAGAGGGATATATTTTTAAAGTTTTAGGGAAGGGGAGTTTTGTTAGTAAGAATAGAGATTTCTCTATAAATACAGACAATCAATTAATTTTGGAAAGAGCATTAATAACTGAAGAAGAAAAGAAAAATCTTATAGATTTTTCAAAAGATGAGATTGATTTAATAAAACTTATAGGGTTAGATTTAAAGAATATAATGCTTAAAGTTTTAGTTTTAAATGATAATATATTTGAAGAGGAGAATTTAAAAGGAAGTATGAGTTTAAGAGATGTAATCGCTGACTACTTAGAGGATTCAGATATATTTATTTCTAGTGGAGAAGTAGTCGTTTTAAATAGTTCTCAGCAGTGTTTAAATACAATTTTAAAACTGTTTTTTAAAAAGAAAGGTGATATAAATGTCGTTGTTTCAGATCCAACTAAATATAAAGCTCTAAATATTTTTAAAGAAAGAGCAAATGTAAAAGGTATTCATCTTTTGGACGATGGATGGGATTTTAAAGATTTTGAAGAAGTTTTAAAAAAAAATAAAATAGATTTCATATATGAAAGTTTTAGTTATCAAAATCCATCAGGAATAGTTTGGTCCGATGAGAAGAAAGAAAAACTTTTAAAATTAGCAGAAGAGTATGATTTTTATATAATTGAAGAGGATAATAATTCAGATCTTTATTACTTAGAAGAAAAACCTAAATCTTTGAAGAGCTATGATAGAGCAGGAAGAGAAAGAGTTTTTTATGTTAAAGATTTATCTAAATGTATTCACAAAGAGATGAAAATATCTTATATGATTGTTCCACCTATTTTTAAAGAACGTTTAGATTTTGAAGTTTTAAACTTTGAAATAACTCCAGGTAACTTTACCCAAAAAACATTGGAATATTTAATAAAAAATAATATTTATACAGAAAGTTTAAAAAAAATAAGAGAAAAAATAAAAATAAGATATAAGTATATGATAGCTCATTTGAAAAAAATAGATGGGGTTAGACTTATGTATAATCCAGGTGGTGGGAGATCAATTTGGATTAAATTAAATAGAAATATAGACGAAAAAGAATTTTATTATTTATGCAAAAAAAATGGTGTATCTTTCCTTCCAGGAGCTATTTTTTACTGTGATAAAAGAATTGATTCAAAAATTAGACTTAGTTTTATCGGGATAGAAAAAGACGATATTGAAAAAGGGTTAAATATAATTGAAAATACCATAAAGGAGATGAATTGTAAAATGTTGTAGAACACTTTATAATTCACTTTCTTGATTTTTAAAAAATTATAAGCTAATATCGTAGCAACAAATTTTATAAAAGGGGAGTGGAAATATGTTTGACGAAAATGATGATTATAAAAGTTTTATGGGCCTGACACCATTAATCTTATTCGTAGCAATGTTTTTGATAACAGGAATAATTACAAATAATTTTTCAAGTATGCCTGTTTTAGTAGGTTTTATGTTTGTATTAGCTTATTCCTTATCATTAAATAGAAAAGATAAAAAAATATCATTAGAAGAAAAAGTAGAGATTTTTGCTAGAAGTGGAGGGGAATCGACAATAATTTTAATGGTCACAATATTCATTTTAGCAGGAGCTTTTTATTCAGTTGCTAATGCCATGGGATCAGTAGACGCTACAGTGAACTTTGGTTTGAGTATTCTTCCATCTAAAGCAATACTACCTGGAATTTTTGTAATAAGTTGTATTATATCTTTTGCAATGGGAACGTCAATGGGGACAATTACAGCAATCGTTCCTATTGCAATAGGGATGTCTCAACAAACAGGATTGGATTTGCCTCTTTTAATAGGAACAGTTGTTGGTGGTGCAATGTTTGGAGATAATTTATCTTTTGTTTCTGATACAACAATAGCTGCTGCAAGAACACAAGGAATAGAACTTAGAGATAAATTTAAAATGAATGCTCTAATTGTTTTACCAGCAGTAATAGTAACAATTACAATTCTTTCTTTAGTCCCTGAAGCAAGTGGATCTGTGATTCGTGGTGAATATTCTTTAATAAAGATACTCCCATATATTTCTATCATAGTAAGTGCCTTAATTGGATTAAATGTAATGGTGGTTTTAGGTATTGGAATTGGGACAGGCGCTATTTTGGGGTTATCACTTGGAGAATTTAATTTTATAGAGTTGTTAGGGTTCATTCAAAGAGGGTTTGGTTGGATGCAAGATCTTTGTTTAATTGCTATAATAATAGGTGGAATAATAGGGCTTATGAATTATTATGGTGGAGTAAATTATCTTCTTGATAAAATAACGTCTAAAATAAAAAGTAAAAAGGGAGCAGAAGCTGGAATTGCTACTTTAGCCGCATTGATTGACGTAGCGACCGCGAATAATACAATATCTATTGTAACAGCAGGTCCATTATCAAAAAAAATATCTAAACAGTATTCGATAGATTTGAGAAGAACGGCAAGTTTACTAGATATTTTTTCTTCGGCTTTCCAAGGATTACTTCCGTATGGAGGACAACTTCTTGTGGCGGCAGGATTAGCTCAAATTTCACCAATGCAAATAGTTCCATATAACTACTATTCATTTTTAATGATTTTATTTGGAGGTTTATCAATTGTATTTAATATCCCAAGATTAAAGGTCAATCAAAAAGAAACAATAATAGAACAAGAAGTTGAAAAAGAGGTTTTTTAAAAAAATAAACTAATAAAAAAAGAGAAAATATGTTAAGTGTTTTCTCTTTTTTTATCTATAAAAATCATCATCTTAAAAATCGTTTATTTGCCTCAAATTCTTGTAGAATTCAGCAACAGGGCTCTTGTGT